>JBGMRO010000172.1:0-6070 GCA_048061555.1 Thiohalomonadales bacterium
GTAACAAGTTAGACGCTTGTATAGGCTCGCTCGAAAAAACTTGTGCACCAGCGGACTTTAATGGCGATACCGTTGTCGATTCCGCAGACGTGACCATTTTCAATTCAGCGGTAATATTTGATCTAAATAATGACCAGCGCATCGATATTTTGAATATAACAACTTTAGTGGTGGAGTACTCTAAAGATCTGGATATATTATTACGTTGTCTATATAAAATGCCGGAGAACGATTGCGCAAGCAGCGACGTAAACTTCGATCAAGTCATTGATTTCACAGATACCTTGTCATTTATCGATGCGGCAAAGTTCGATTTAAACGGAGATTCCTTGGTCGATTATAGTAGTGACAATACCGATGTATTATCGAAAGAACCGACAAACGAAGATCTGAAAATATTGAGTAATTGTTTTGCAGTTGACCTTGCACTCGTTGAAGAGTGCAAAAAGGCAGATTTTAATGGAGATAATGTGGTTGATATCCAGGATTTATTAATTTTCAGAGACGGAGTAATCTATGATCTGGATCAGGACGGATTTGTTGATTTGCGTATTGTCATCGAAAGCCAGGATCTTCTTCTGTTTAAATCTTGTTTTGGCCAGGCGGTAGAAGGGAATTGCCTTAACGCTGACTTCAATAACGACGGCTCTATTGATATAACAGATTTTTTTATATTCAGAGACGGTAGTATATTTGATTTAAATCACGATCAAATTGTTGACATTTACGAAACTAGCCCCGATTCAGATCAGGCTATATTTGAGAGCTGTCGATTTCAGACGTCAGAAAAATGCCTGCAAGCTGACTTTAATCTCGACGGTGTGGTTAATGATGATGATTTAAACCTATTCATGGGCGTTGTGAAGTTCGACTTTAATAATGACGGCTACATCGATTATCGAGTACGCGATGCACGTATTTCACACGATAAAGACATCATAGATAAATGTACCTACTATCTTACTATGGCTACTGCATGTGAAACCGCCGATTTTAATAATGACGGTATCGTGAATACACAGGACATGGATGCATTTAAAGCCACGGCACGTTTCGATCTTAATCAGGATCAAGCGATTAATCTAAATGACCATGCAAATAATGCCGACCTTGAGATACTTCGTAATTGTTTTTCCTCGAACGTAACCGAAGTGCCTAGTTGTGCCATCGCCGACTTTAGCGGTGATAGGATAGTCGATATTCAGGATTTCTTTTTATTCAGGGACGTAAAAAACTATGATCTAAATCAGGATGGTTTTGTAGATTTGCGCGGCAATGTAACTGTAACAACTAGTCAATGAGGCTGTCCCAATTAGTGTCCGTCCATGCGGCGAATCATGGTCCAGGCTTAGGAATAATAACCCTAGTAAACTTGAGTTATTAGAGTATTTGTGGCAGATAAATTCTCATATACGTACAGTTTTACTTAAAATACAGATCTAAAAATTTAGGTAATTACAGTAATAGAACAAGGATGTATATTGCCATGACAACGGTGGCGCACTTATTTAAGGACCGCAGGAAAAAATATCACTGCGCCACCCAATTAATCTCAAATGCACTAATGTGCCCAATCACCGTTTCATCGAGATTGTTTGGCATTCTAAAGGTGGTTTCTGACAAAGGGATTTGTCCGGCCATGATCTCGGCCAGATCTTGTGGGTAGAGTGGTTTTTTGTCGGGATCGACGTAACCAGCCGGGAAAAGAGGGCGTCCGTTTCTAACGTCGTACTTATCTGTCGCGCCAAGGGTATGTAACATCTCGTGGGTAATGACGACTTGATTAGTGCCTGCGTAGCGGGCACTGGCAAAACCATTGACGACGCCAATCAGACCTTTTTCCAGGCCCAGCGAATGAGGGAGTTCACGATTGGTTTCCGGGTCGTGGTAGAGCACAAATACCTTGACGTCGGGTTTTGGCCCTTTGTAATTATGTTCAAAGAAAGCCCAGTAGCGCATTTTTAAGCTCCACCACATCACGGCAAGGATGGAATTTCGGTCAGCGGGTGGCGTGGGTGGTCGTTGCTGCATGGGATTAGACAAGTAGATGTCGACGGGCTTGTGTAATGATAGCTGAAACTCACCCGCTTCTTCGACCATAAAATCCTCGATGGCCTTAAAATCTGCGAGCCGTAGCGCTTCTATGTAGGTCTGGCTTTGCGGGCTGTCGTCACCATTAATAGGGTAGATCACAATGCGAAGTGGTTCATCCCAATCCGTGCTACGTACCTTGCTCAACCAGGTATCGACCGCGACACCCAATAACAGCAATAGTAAAAATAAAATACGCAACTTTCGAAACAAAAGCTTTACCCCAGTATTTAACCTAAATTAACCGCTAACTTAGTGAAAATAAAACCCATGAACTAGCCCCAGCCCCCAAAATAGCATATTCTTTGATTACGAATCTTAAGATAAGAATCACTAAATTCCGCATAAGACGCGGAATAAGTTCTTCTAATCACGAATTACGATTTATAATTTCTTAACCCCATCAGGCGAACCCAACAACATCACATCCGCCGAACGTATCGCAAACAAACCATTGGTGACGATCCCGACGATGTTATTTAAGGCCTTTTCTAGTGATACAGGATCTACGATTTCCAGGCCGTGGATATCCAGTATATGGTTGCCATTGTCGGTGACAAACCCGTCCCGGTATGCCGGATTACCGCCTAATTTGACTAGTTCACGGGCGACGTAACTGCGCGCCATCGGGATGACCTCGATCGGTAAGGGAAACTTACCCAGCAGATTGACCAGCTTGCTTTCATCGGCGATGCAGACAAATTGCTTGGCCACCGCAGCGACGATTTTTTCTCGGGTCAAGGCACCCCCCCCGCCTTTGATGAGACGTCTGTGTTCGTCGGTCTCATCCGCGCCATCGACGTAGACGGTTATTTCATTGACATTATTTAGGTCGTCGACCGGTATGCCGTGGCCCTTGAGACGGTCTGCGCTGGCCTTTGAGCTGGCTACGGTGGTCTCGATTTTGTGCTTGATCTTGGCGAGTTCGTCGATAAAGAAATTGGCGGTGCTGCCCGTACCCACGCCTACGACTGCCCCGGCCGGTATATATTCGATCGCGGCAGCGGCCACCGCCTTTTTCTGTTCATCTTGTGTCATTCATTTCCCCCCGAAGTCTCTGTAAGTTGATTTAAGGGAATTCTTGTTGCTAAGAAAGTCCCTCGCAGCCCACCATTATATTCCCAAAGTGCGCTACACTGCCAGCTAGAGAAGGATATAGAATGTAGCTGGATATTAAAAAAGGAAAGATTGAAGCATGTTAGAGACGTATTTTCGTAAAATTGAGGCTAGTGCGGTATATGACGTCGCACAGCGAACCCCATTGCAGTTGGCGATTGCACTATCCGAACGCCTCAATAACCAGATTTACCTAAAAAGAGAGGATACCCAGCCGGTATTTTCCTTCAAGATAAGAGGTGCCTATAACAAGATCGCCGGCCTTTCGCAGTCTCATCAACAAAGGGGCGTGATTACCGCCTCGGCCGGTAATCATGCACAAGGGGTGGCGTTGGCGGCGCAACGATTGAAAATAGACGCCTTGATTGTCATGCCCAAGACCACACCTTCCATCAAGATCGATTCGGTAAGACGGCGTAACGCAAGGATAGAGCTGGTCGGAAATACCTATGACGAGGCCTATGTGTATGCGAAAGAGGTCGCCGCCAAGACCGGAATGACCTTCGTGCATCCGTACAACGACCCAGAGGTAATCGCCGGGCAAGGCACTGTCGCGGCCGAGATTCTGGAGCAATTGGATACGGTCGATATGATATTCGTGCCCGTAGGCGGTGGTGGGTTATTGGCCGGTATCACGGCTTATGTCAAATATGTCAAACCCAGCATCAAGGTTATTGGTGTGGAACCGCATGACGCTGCCTGTTTGCACGCGGCCATGGCGGCCAAGAAACGAGTTGTGCTTGATCATGTCGGCCTATTTGCGGATGGCGTGGCGGTGGCACAAGTCGGCGAAGAACCTTATCGCGTGGTCAAAGATCTGGTGGATGACGTGCTCACGGTCAATACTGATGAAATTTGTGCGGCCATCAAGGATATATTCGAAGATACCCGCTCGGTCTGTGAAGCAGCCGGGGCACTCGCCGTGGCGGGTATGAAAAATTATATCGCGCAACACAATATCAAAGACTTACACATCGTCGCCATCGACAGTGGCGCCAATATCAATTTCGATCGTCTACGCCACGTCGCAGAACGGGCCGAACTCGGCGAGCAGCGCGAGGCCTTGTTCTCTGCGACGATCCCCGAGCGCCCCGGAAGTTTCCGCAGTTTTTGTGATGCCATCGGCCTGCAAGGCATCACAGAGTTCAGTTATCGTTATGCCGACAATGCCGCAGCACATGTCTTCGTCGGGGTGAAATTGCGGCAAGGTGGTCAAGAATTTCAAGCATTATTGCAAAAATTACAGCAGCTCGAATATCCGGTCGTGGACCTAAGCCAAGACGAAATGGCCAAGGTGCATATACGCTATATGGTCGGAGGTCGTTCGGACAGTATTCAAAACGAACGCCTGTTTCGTTTTGAATTTCCAGAACGTCCAGGTGCCTTGTTACGATTCTTAAATCGCATGGGCGAACGATGGAATATCAGCCTGTTCCATTATCGTAATCACGGCGCCGCGTATGGGCGTGCCCTAGTAGGCATACAAGTACCCGCCGAGGATCAGCAAGAATTACAGAAATTTCTGCAAGACGTAGCCTATAAATACACCGAGGAAAGCGATAATCCGGCCTATCAGTTGTTTTTACGCTAGGTAAATCTGTTGCTGGGTCGTTGCTTAAGTGATATTTAACGAACGTTGAATATAAGCCTATTATTCATAATTATCACTCTAATATTTAACGATCGTTAAATATTAATTGACGCTCGCTAGAAATATGGCGCGTGCGACGAGTACCCGGAAAGTTTATTATTTTTTGTTTCTCAGAATGGTATTGATTTGGCGCCATTTTATGATTTGCTAAACGTGCATGCCTATTTGCCCGAAAGCACTATGGCGATGTCAATAGGGGATGAGAATAAACCCGGCTGGATAGAGGCAAAACATTGGCATGCCCTAGCAGATCAAGCCCAGATACCGGTGCGACTTATACTGACTTACTTACAACGCCAAACTAGGGATATAGAATCACAAGCAGAAAAATTATTACTAAGGACCGAGTTTTTAACGGACGAAAGGAATTTTCTCACCACCCGAGTCCTTCCCGTGATACGACAACGTGTGGCTTATGTGGCGAGTCAGTTTAGTTTTTGAGCTTTTCAAACGATGCTAAATGCTCACAATTTTTACCTGGTTTAAAAGCCATTCTGAACACAAAACTGGAGCCGATAGTGGAAAAAAACAGGGATAAATTCAAAGTCAAAGCGGCATCCCGTAAAGCCCTAATCTCTGCGAACCCCAATTATTATTCATGGCCTGAGCCACAGCAAGAGCGATTTCGAGCGACTATGGATGATGCTGCACAAAATAGGGTAGAGGCTGTGCTGTTGAAAGATTTGCTAGCAATAAAATGTACCGCTGAAAATGCCGGTGAAATATGGAGCGACCTCCCGTTATCAAAGCTGGACAACCTCAATTGGGCAAAGCTATTAACCTCTGGCATAGGAGACGATTTTCTATTTCTCAATGAAGGCATGGCGGAAAACAAGAGCTTGCTGGATTTCAATAGTCTTTACCATTATGACTATGATGATCACTTATTTCAGGAACAGGCCAATAAAAAGGAGACTAAAGACTATAAGGGCAGGGACTACCATGCGTTGAGGTTTTCCCGCTGGGCCAGGTTAATAATAAATGACCATTTTTATTACGCTACTTTATATTCATTGGCAGGATACTTAACCGATGAAATCGAAGATAGATGTCATGATTGTATTAACAAATTGATACCCCATGAATATGTAGAAGGAAAAGAAAATGGCAAACAGGTAAAAGGTGGATTTCGGTGGGACATGCGAGTCGAAGCCGGTGGCCTGGAAATGCAGTTAGATGAACTAAACAGTCGTTGGTATCGTTACACACAAC
>JBGMRO010000172.1:6170-7627 GCA_048061555.1 Thiohalomonadales bacterium
GCGTATTTACAGGAAGCACATGCAGATATTATGCATAACTTTGACCCCAAAGTAGTGAAGCTTAAGAAAAAGATGAAAATTGTGGTGGCGCCGGGGGCTTTGGATGGGTTGCTGGGGGAGGATGCATTGGATGAATAAATTCTATAAATTTATTGAGGCAGCCAAACTGGTGGTGGGGTAAACTCCCTTATTAATTTTTTTCCAGAGGATGTAGATAGAAGTCGGTTTAGAGTCGAAAGGACTGGTGTGTGGGGGGTAAATCCATCGATTTCTATGACTTTCGTTCGGGTACTCGGATACGAGGAATGGACTTGGAAACGACAAAAGTAAATATATCGCTCACGTCAGAAAAGACGGCGCTACACAATCTGTAGAAGCCCATCTTAGCCAAGTGGGTGAAATCACATCAAAGCTTGCTGCCAAAAAATTGGTATCTCTTCTGCGGGTCAATATAAACATAGCAACTGAACTCCGCGAGCAGCTTTTGATACGGCAGTTTGAATCCTACCCCAGGTGCCCATCACTTTCAGACTATTATGACGAAAAAATTAATCCTCAATTCTGCCGCGAATTTTTTAATATTCACTTCTCAGGCCGCGGAGGATAGTATTGAGGTTAGGGTTGAGCATGCATCCGTTTGGTTGACTCAGAATTTGATGGCTGAACTCTTCGGAGTGGATGTTAGAACCATCAGTGAGCATCCAAAAATATCTTTCAGAGTAGTGAGCTGGAGAATGATTCAGCTATCCGGAAATTCCGGATAGTTGCACAAATTGTTTGAGTCAGACTTTGACAAACTGATCAGCTTACAGAAGAAAGGCGAAAACAGTTACGAATTGTGGAGGCTAGCGCTACAATTGTTGTATGGACGATAGTGACCAATTAATCCTTATCTAGGCATTGCAGCACTACGCCTACTGCCCACGCCAGTTCGCCTTGTCGCGCCTTCACGGGCACGTGGATTGAAACCTTGAGAACATGGCCCTTGCTAGAACGGATCGAAGTTCCGAGACATACGAGTCAATTCTTTTTTATTGCCTGTCTGTACAAAACGATTTGACCGAATTATTATTCGATGTGCCCAGACCGCCCGCATCTTTTGGTCACCTCGGCAGAAATTAATCGCATGACATCAGCTTTCGAGCATAAAGAATTGAAAGCGGTGCTTGATGGGCCTCGATCGGCATGACTCTTCGTTACAACATCACTATATTATTGGTTTACAGAAAGTTACTGTTTTACCTTGCAATTTGAAAAGTATACTTTCATATTGCAAGGTTGATTCCGCGGTCGTTAGAAAACGAATTAATCAAAGCCTTGTCTATATCCATGTAGGCAATATATTGACGTCTCGTGCTTTTTAAAAAATCGTGCAGTCACCTTTTAAGATTTACGCCAACAAAAACATTTACATAATAGTTGACAAAATTGATTGCCGTGTTAGCATCATGTTGTTG
>JBGMRO010000173.1:0-5349 GCA_048061555.1 Thiohalomonadales bacterium
TTCGCACGTAAAGCGAATCCGTATTTGAATTGGAAATATTACTAGAACGTTGCTTGCCCACTATGAGTGCCGCTAGCTCAACTGCAGAACCATCTTTCAATGTAATAAGTTTTGATTTAGAATTTTTTGCATCTGTATCTTCGACTCCCAACTTGGCATAGCTTGATTCTTTACTCGTTTTAGCTTCCAGAATGTCAAAATCTGCAATCCGTATAATGGTTTGCTTAACCTTTGACATATCCGCCGGATAGTTGTCACTATCTACCACCTGCCATTCGTTATCGTTCAACTTGATTGTGACGGTTTTTGGGCCTTGGCTAATAATAAGCTCCTTAACAGAATTTATTTTCTCTGCAAGCCCCGGAAATAACTTAACATCCTTTTGTGTGTCCTGAACGCTGTCGTTTTCTTGATTTACAGCAAATACCGCGAGTATCAAAATGACAACCGCAGAAATTGCCATAAGCTTTAATTTAGTACCTTTCATCAATCCCCTCCGAGATCTATACCTATTATTAAGTGTCGTTAACGTTTTAAGTGTCGTTAACGAGTTAAGTGTCTACAACGTATTAAGTGTCACCACGGTTAGTCTGCAGCCAGTTTTGCGATTTTTTTATGTCTATACACACTCAAGCCGATAGCAAACAATATAATTAATATGGGAATTAAAACAATATTCAGAACCTTAAGTACACTGCCGAGATATTCGATATCTTTTCTTAGTTCGTGTTGGACATTACGTAATGACATACGCGTCCTGCTCTGTTCCTTACGAAATTTTTCAATCTCATTTCTTTGTGCCGAGCTTAAAATTGTCGAACCACTCTCACCCTTTTGGCGCTGGAGATCGGTGATTTTTTGTTCTGTAGCGCGTAATGTTTCTTGCAATTCTTTTTCTCTCGCGCGAAATTTTTTCTCAGCATCACGCTGTATGTCTTTGACTTTTTCAAAGGGTCTAGAAAAATTGCCGCGACTACGTAGCCCGATCAAATCATTACTACCGGTCAGATTATCAATCGCGTTTGCAACGAACACACCATTGTTATTGCGTGGTACCGCTACACGCTGCCCAAAAAAGTTTTGCACATTGACCCAGAATTTATCATCTAGCATGTCACTATCGGCTACCACGATCACATTAATAGGTTCCTTGGATTCCATTAGACCAGTAGGCTTTTTATCGTCGGCGACTTTATCTGCCTCGCTGCTTTCCTTTTTTGGCGCATGTGGATTGTCACCAACCACAATAGCACTTTTCTCACTATCTTTCTTATCGTCGCTAGGCGCACCGTCCGGGAAGGCAGTCTTCACCACACCACTAATACGTGCCGCCAGCATTAAGCGTTTGCCACCCGGTTGATAACTATCCAACAAACCCATGGGATTGGGTTGGAACTGTATTTTCGAAACCGGCACACTCATGGCCTTACTACTGGTTTGTATCAAAGGCGTTACGGTAGTGCCCACGCCTTCTTTCACTGTAAAATAACCGCTACTCGCCATGGCGATCTGTTTCAGATCGCTGCTGACAAAATCGGATGGATCAAAATTCTTTTCACTTAACTGCAACCAAACCACATAGTCTACCGCTTGTGGGCGAGTCCCTTGCGATATACTCACTCGGGCCGCAGAATCTATATCGGCCGCCAACTGTCCATTGACGAGCTCTACACCCCAGGCAGCAAATAGACTTTTCAGATCGGAGTTCTTTGGACCAAAACCAGCCATCGGATTACTTGGATCACGTACCACTAGCTCACCCTCGGCATGGGGATCAACAAATACTAGCGCTCTACCACCCCCGAGTACAAACTGATCTATCGCGTAAAGGGTTTTAACACCGAGACCTTTGGGGTGCGCCAACATCAACACATCGATGTCGGCAGGAATTTTATCCACATCAATGGCCAGCTCACGTAAGTCAAACATCTGTTTTATTTGCGACAACATCATCCATTCCGGCGTAGGTGCCTGCATAGCCGACATGGGGTTTGCGGGTCCTGACCCGCTCATCGGTAGCGCCGTGATTAGTCCCACCACGGCCTTTTTGGGATCACTAAGCTTATAGACTAAACGCGTAAGCTCATACTCCAGTGTCGCCTCTTTCTCTGCTTGAAAGAAAGGAATCACTTCTTTATCGTCCGTCGCACTAGTACCGACTAAACCAAAGTAGGCCACACTACCCGCCGCGTCTATCGGAACCCCTTGCAGGCCATTTTGCACTGCCTGGTCTTCTGCATCCGAAAAAGGTTCTGGATCGGATACAATCAGCTTTACATTGCCCTTGGATAAATTTGCATATTCTTCCAGTAATTCTCGAACTTGACGCGCATAGTTACTTAACGATGGAATTCCCGATGTCAATTTCTCGGAAAAATAGAAACGTAACGTAACGGGCTCCTCCAGGGAGGCGAGAATATTTTTTGTCCCTTGCGACAAGGTATACAATTTATTATCTGTTAAATCCAAACGAGAAGTCTTAAATATCGCTGATGATAGGATATTTACGGCGATTAACAAAACCACGGCCAATGCGATACCACCGGTAGAGATCAATTTTATATGTTTCAAATTATTCATAAACCTTTCCTCGACTAATCTGCTTTTTTCATTTCTATCACAACGCCATTGACATACAACCAAAAAGCGATGAAGGAGAAAAAGTAAATAATATCGCGCAGATCAATTACCCCGCGAGTGATGTTGGTGAAGTGAGTCAAAAAACTAAAGGAAGCAATGGTATTGACCAACACTTGTGGCGCCCAACCACGGAAAAAATCGAGTACCAACGGAAACCCGCTGAAAATAAACAAAAAGCAAACAACGACTGCGATCACAAAGGCAATGACTTGATTTTTAGTTATTGCGGAAATACAACTGCCAATCGCCAAATAGGCACCTGCCATTAATAGACTACCAATATAACTAGCCACGATGACGAAATTATCGGGGCTACCTAGGTAGTTAACAGTGATCCACATTGGGAACGTTAACAACAAAGCGATTGCGGTGAATATCCATGCCGCCAGAAATTTACCCAATACCGCTTGCATGGTCGTTATTGGCAGGGTCATCAGCAATTCAATAGTGCCCGACTTACGTTCCTCTGCCCATAATCGCATGGACAACGCAGGGATCAAAAATAAATATAACCAGGGTTGATAAACAAAGAACGGTCGCAAATCGGCCTGTCCGCGTTCATAAAAACCGGCAATATAGAAGGTAAATACACCCGTTAATGCTAGAAATATTACCAAAAAAACATAGGCCACAGGGGTACCAAAATAACTACCCAATTCTCGTTTACATATCGTGAATGCAGGATTCATGTGCGCACGCCCCCTTCCACTTCGTCTTTTGTCGTCACCATACGAAAGACATCGTCTAGCTGCACAGGAACGACTTGCATCTCTTGCATTTCCCATTTTTGCTCTCGGCTCAGCTGGGAAATATCCTTTATTATACTTTGCCCTTCTTTCGGAATTGCGACCACATCTACCACCCCATTGCCTTTGTCATTACTCTGTATTTTTTCAATGCCGCTAAGTTTACGTATTTTTTCAGCGACATCTTTAGCGATATCTTGATTGATCGATATCTGCACTGCATTTTTCTCAGGAGATAAGGCCTCTAGCTCCTGCGGTGTTCCATCAAATAATATTTTACCGCGAGCAATAATGATGGCACGGGAACAAATGGCTCCAACTTCTTCTAAAATATGGGTAGAAATAACAATGGCTTTGTCTTTTGCCATTTCTTTTAACAAATTTCTAATTTCGTGCTTCTGATTGGGGTCCAGTCCATCCGTCGGTTCGTCTAGGATCAACACATCAGGGTCGTGTAAAATCGCTTGCGCCAATCCTACACGTCGTTTGAAACCTTTTGAGAGGGTTTCAATCGATTTATGCAACACACTTTCAATATGAGTTTTTTCTACCGCAAGCTGTATTGATTTCTCTTTTAGATCACCCGTGATACCGCGAATATCTGCTATAAATTCTAAGAAACTGTGCGGTGTCATATCACCGTAAGCCGGGGCGCCTTCCGGTAGATAACCAATGCTGGTCTTTACCGCTAAGGGGGATTGCGAAACGTCGTTTCCACAAACCGACACCGATCCACTACTGGGAGTAAGAAAACCGGTAATCATCTTCATCGCGGTAGACTTACCTGCACCATTAGGACCTAAAAACCCCAATACCTCTCCTCGTTTCACCGAAAAAGAGATGTCAGATACCGCAACAAATTCATCGAATGTCTTTCGTAAGCTATCAACTTTAATCATACTTTCCATTAGAGTACGTGACCTCTGCTACACAATTAATAAGTAATTTATTAGCATTTAATACTATTTCAGCATCGCCGCAACGACAGAAACAGCCAATTTTTGATTTAAACGAGTTTTTTGAGAGCAATTTGGCCTCAATCATACTCGCGTATGTTGGGGTAACAACGCAGTCTTACGACAAAGTATGAATGCTGCATAGCTCTCGAACCTCTATTTTTTTAAACTTTCCCCTCCCTTAAACTCGGCCCCTGTTTCAAAACCCAAAGGTCAAAATCCATAGTTCGAAACCCATAGTTCTAAATAAACGCCAATCTAATTTTTGTCTTATCTGACGCGGCTAGGATTTTATTACCCTATTGCCCATTCGGCAAGTTTTGACTTAACACAGTGTGATTAGTTCCACTGGTTGGCGGGACAGCCGCCGCCTAATACTGTATATATTTTGATCAAATTCCTGCTATTAGATCACTGTGCAGAGGGAATGATAGCGAAGCACACGACATAAATCCCACAGAGACGGAATATTCGCAGTGATTCGTCCCGAAATTTTAGCCACGACCACCTTCTTCTGTGCAAACTCATAATCTTGTTGAGTATACACATCCTATCTTATAATGACCCGGTGGATCAGACATCAACAAATCAGCACGCTAGTGCTAACATTACCCTTATTCGCCACGGCGAACCTGTCGGCGGAACTCGTTACCGAGGTCGTACCAATGACCCTTTATCGCAATTAGGTTGGCGGCAGATGCATAATGCGAATCTAACTGCGGCATACTGGCATCAAATACTTAGCTCCCCCCTAAATCGCTGTCTAGACTTCGCCCGATACATCGCTAACTCTCAGCATACACGGGTTGAACAATCAGCCGATTTTGCGGAAATAAATTTTGGCGAGTGGGAAGGAAAAACAGCTGCCGAGCTTACTTTACATGATCCGATGAATTTTTCAATTTTCTTAAATAACCCACTAGACTACACCCCACCTAAGGGTGAAAATGTGCTAAATTTCAGTCAACGTATCATATCTGCTTGGGAAAATGTCATTAACAATTTGC
>JBGMRO010000173.1:5449-7626 GCA_048061555.1 Thiohalomonadales bacterium
CTAAATTTCAGTCAACGTATCATATCTGCTTGGGAAAATGTCATTAACAATTTGCAAGCCGGTGAAAAAATACTACTGGTGACCCACGGCGGCAGTATTCGGGTGATACTTCACCATATATTAGGGCTACCGTTGTCTTCCATAATGAAAATCCACGTACCCTATGCATGTGTGTCTAAAATTGTCGTCGACCTACCGTATCATAATACTACCGAATGTCGCTTGGCATCTCACGCCGCAAATAACACACAATTGGCGCAATGAATCATCCATTTCTGGTTGCATTACAGTTTCTAACTCGATTACCTATCCCCAAAACAGGTAAACTCGCTAGCGCAAAGATCCAAGGTCGATCCGTACTGTACTACCCTATTATTGGCCTAATGTTGGGCCTGCTTAGCATACTGTTGGCATACGGTCTAGAGGATGTCTTACCCAATGCCCTGATTGCATTTTTTATATTGGCTTTCGGTGTCACAATAACGGGTGCGTTGCATTTAGATGGCCTAGCGGACAGCGCAGATGCCTGGCTTGGCGGACATGGGAACAAACAGCGATGTCTCGACATTATGCGCGACCCTCGTTGTGGACCCGCTGGTGTCATTGCCTTGTTTATGGTGCTTTTGGCGAAATTTTCTGCTTACGAATCCATTATTGCCCAGACCAACGGGTTCGCATTAATTGTTGCCCCCCTACTCGCACGTACCGCGGTCATTGCACTTTTTTTATCGACACCCTATGTTCGCGCGGGGGGAATAGGCGAGACGCTATCACAGTACATGCCGAAAACCGCCGCATACGGCGTTATTCTGACCTCAGCATTCGTTGTTCTGTTGTTTTTTAATGGATTTTGGCCTTTGATTTTTGCAGGCCTTCTGTTTTATCTGTTAAGACGTCAAATGCTGCTCACTTTAGATGGTGCCACGGGTGATACCACAGGTGCAATGATAGAAATCATGGAAACAGGCGTTCTTATTGCTGCACTTATAAAAATTTAACCCAAGCGACCTATTTTGATTCTCATTTATTGCATCAACTGCTGAAAAGACTTAACAGCCAAAAACCCCTGGGTATCCTTGGCCGGTTGTTGGCTATCGGGTCGATGTACTGCCAGCAGGTGTGAAATCCCATACTCTCTGGCCGACAATAGAACGGGCAGACTATCATCGATTAATAAAGTTTCCTTGGGGTCAAATGGGCTGTCTTGTTGCAAACGATGCCAAAAGGTCACATTTTCCTTCGGTATGCGGTAGGTATGCGAACATATAATGTCGTGGAAATAATCACCAATGCCTGTCTGGGTCAACTTCAATTCAAGGCTTTTATGGTGGGCATTAGTGACTAGCATTAATCGCTTACCGCTATTAATTATCCATTCAAGAAAGACCTCAACATGCTCAAATACCCTGATTCGATCCTTGATATTTGTTTTCAAGGCCTCGATGTCTAGGTGTAATTGTGCGCTCCAGTAATCTACACAATACCAATCGATGCTACCTTCTGCTGCTTGAAACACAGGGAATATTTGCTGCCTTGCCTGTTCGACATCTATATTATTTTTTACGGCATACTGAGCCGGCACATACTCCCGCCAAAAATAATTATCATAATGTAAATCTAGCAGGGTGCCATCCATATCCAACATTACGGTTTTGATACGATCCCATGCTAAAAGCATCCTTCAATCAACTACCGTAGAGGAACTTACCACGATTTCATGGTGCTCCATACCACCTCCGGTGGCATAGGCCTCCTTGGGCAAAGGATTTTGATGGGCCAACTTAAAATCTTCGCTGTCCACCCAGGCCAAAAAGGCATTTTTGTCTCGCCATACCGTCATCACCAGGAAAGGCACCCCTTCGTCTAACGGTCGCATGACATCCATGCGCACGAAACCCGCTTGTTTGTCGACCTGCCCCGCTCGGGCCCGAAAGCGCTCTTCAAATTGTTGTTTAAATTCTGGATTGACCATGACACGATTTGTCACTATATACATTGTATTATCCTTTTTTGCCTTGTGCCCACCCACAAACGGTCTATTTCCCCAATATCTGCGTTGCGCGTATTATTTAGTAATTCTTGTTCTGCGTTATTTGCAGGACTAGAAGTACTTATCTTAAGATTAAATGCTCACATAGTAGTCTCTTAAGATAAGTCTTTCTAAATCTGCAAACAGA
>JBGMRO010000174.1:0-7607 GCA_048061555.1 Thiohalomonadales bacterium
TCGACAAGGAGAATCCACCCGAACTCCATAAAGCAGAGGGTTGTAGTAAATGTAGCTATCAAGGCTATCGAGGACGGCTCGGTATCTATGAATTGATCGAGATCGATGATAAATTACGCGAGATGATCCATGATGGCGCCAGCGAGCACGCGATGGAGGCCTATGCACGTGAGACCTCCCGCAGTATTCGCCAAGACGGTATTCGCTTGGTCATATCCGGTAAGACCTCGATCGACGAAGTTATACGGGTTAGTAAGGAAGACTAATAATCATGGGAGCCTTCGAATACGTAGCATTAGATGAAAAAGGACGTGAGCGCAGAGGTGTCCTAGAGGGGGACGCGGCGCGCCAAATTCGTCAACAGATCCGTGAACAAGGGATGACCCCATTATCCGTTGAAGAAGTTCAGCAAAAAGAACAACGTGCGCGTAGCACAATTATAAAACGTAAAATTAGCGCCAGTGATCTCGCCCTCTTGACCCGGCAGTGGGCAACCCTGGTCAAGGCGGGTCTACCGGTAGAAGAATCACTACGCACCGTCTCGCAGCAATCAGAGAAACCGCGTTTACAAAGCATGGTCGCAGCAGTGCGTTCCAAAGTCATGGAAGGACATTCGCTCGGTGCTGCATTGGCCGATTTTCCCTACGTCTTCTCCGATCTTTATCGTTCGACGGTGGAGGCAGGTGAACATTCGGGTCACTTAGACGTGGTGCTAGAACGCCTCGCAGACTATACCGAAAGTCGACAGGCGCTTTCGCAAAAAATGACGCAGGCGCTCATTTATCCCATATTATTGACCCTGGTCGCCATCGGCGTGGTGGTTGGCCTGTTGACTTTTGTCGTGCCTAAGATAGTGACGGTATTTGACAGTATTGGCCAAGAATTACCGCCGTTAACCTTAGGTTTGATAGCCACCAGTAATTTTATGTCGACCAATGGTGGCTGGTTGTTTTTATTCATTGTGGCGGTCATAGCAGGTTTTTCATATCTGATGCGCATTGAGACATTCAAATACAAAGTTCATCGGACCTATTTACGTACGCCACTCATTTCTCGCTTAGTCCGCGGCCTAAATGCCTCTCGCTTTGCCCGTACCTTGAGCATAGTCACCGCGAGTGGAGTGCCCATTTTGGAAGGGCTAAAAATATCCGCTAAGGTGATTACCAACTTACCCATGCGCAAAGCAGTGGAGGAAGCGGCCTCTAAGGTACGTGAAGGTAGCGGAATTTCTAAGGCTTTAGCGGCGAGTAAATTTTTTCCACCCATGACCGTACACTTGATTTCGAGTGGAGAAGCCAGCGGAAATATTGAAGAGATGTTGGAGAGGGCTGCCGAAAGTCAGGAAAGGGAAATGGAAGCGATTACCTCCAGCATCTTAGGGATTTTTGAACCCGTTCTAATTCTATTGATGGGGGCCGTGGTATTAGTGATCGTCTTGGCGATTTTACTACCAATATTTGATATGAATCAGTTAGTTAAATAATCGCGTTGGCCAATCTTTAACAGTAAATCTCATTACCTTCATATTGCAAAATCCTGATTCTTTTTAAATCTATGGTTTTTGTTCGTCCACCTGTATAAAATAAGTCAACAAGCCCAGTCAATGGATAACATAGAATTTTTTATGGGATTTCTGTTTTTCTTAACGTTTATGACAGCAAGTAAAAAGTATAGTATCAATAAGCCAAATTCGATTCTATTTATTCATGGAATCGATCTAAAAGAAGAAGAGCATGACGTATTTCCGTGAAAATCCAAACCATAAAACCACGCGACTATAAAATACATTCTCCGGAAATTCGCAGCTTAATAGAAATTTTACAACCACTGTTAGGTGAGGAAGAATCCGAGAGGCAGTTGTTTGAACAAATCCAAGATCTGTTAACCGATTTAGATTTTTCCCATATCCACTCCGAATATGCCTATTTAAGTTTCTTAATTTTGTTGTTTCAGGCGATTATGAGCCAAATTCCAGCGCATGCGGAGATAGTGGATCAACTGGCGTTGTTACAACAACAATTAGAACCACCGTTAGATCTGCTAAGCGTCGATGTACTCTATCAAAGTGTCGAGACTGTGGCCAAAGAATTACAGCAGGTGGGTGTGTTGAGCATCGAACAGGCATCGATGATCATGAGTCCAATCTTGCTCGAATACAGCAATGCAAGGAAGCAAGCGAAGCTACGCGAGGCTGCCGCGATTCAAGTCGAGCTAAACACACGTTCATCACCTTCGCCCACAGACATTGCAGCGGACGAGCCCACGGATAAAGGTGTCGAAAGTTCGGCGGTCGGTGAATCGCGGCGCATAATGGGTGGGACTAGCAGTATCCGTGACGAGGCCTCTTATATTGACCCGCAAGCGAGCGACACGCACAGCAATATTCGAACGACGAGCGATATAGACAAGGCAACAGACGATTCTGACTTACGCAGAGTCTTAGGTAAAAACCGGAAGTCCACATCGAAACTAGCGACCGAGCAACCGGTCGATATTATCGTACAGGGTGACGAGTTAAAAGATTATCATAGACTCGTACAAGGCCTGCAAAAAGATTTTATAAGCAAGACCCGAATTGCAGTGACACAAATTGGTGCCTTTAGTGAACAATTAAAACTAGAAATTGACGCCATTAAGGCGATGACAAGGATCGACGATATTGAACAATATCGACAAAAAGTCATTTTTACGATGGAGAGTCTACAGGCGCAACATAATCAACTCGCAGAAAATTTTGATACGGCACGTTCCTATTTGTCGGTAATTTCCTCGGGCAATCAGAAATTGATGGACGAACTAGATCGCGTACGTTTGCTCAGTCTAACCGATGAGTTAACGGGGTTGCCAAATCGCCGCGCCTTTCTGCGTCGGTTGCATTACGAGGTAAGCCGAGTCAAACGGTATCGCAATCCGATTACCCTGGTTATCTTAGACTTGGATCATTTTAAATCTATTAATGATAAATACGGTCATCAGGGCGGCGACGAAGTCTTGAAGATGTATACTAATAAGGTCTTTAGTTTATTTCGTCACCATGATTCGGTTGCCCGCTATGGTGGCGAAGAATTTGTGATGTTATTTCCAGATACCAACTTAGTAGGGGTCTCGAATGCACTCAACAAAATTCAGGAAAAATGTAAGACAATGAGGGTGCATGTAGATAACGTGGAATTTCCATTGCCGAGTTTTTCGGCCGGCGTGGTGGAATACCAACAAGGCGAAAGCGCCGAACATTTTGTGGCACGTGCCGACAAAGAACTCTATCGTGCTAAACGCGGCGGCAGAAGTCGGGTTGAATACGAGCAGGTAGAAAAACCCATCGCTAGTGAGCCATTAGAAAATGAGTCAATAAAAAATACCCCTAAAGAAAAAGCGCATCAAAAAGAAAATCTAACAAACCTTGACCCAAACCTATTTTGAACTCATTCTATAATCACGAATCACGAATCACGAATCACGAATCACGAATCACGAATCACGAATCACGTTATGAATAATGAGATAAGCCCTAAGGATCTAACCGACCTAGTACTACAGCTCGGCAAAAAGTTAGTCGCGGCAAACATGAGCGTGGCTACGGCCGAGTCCTGTAGTGGTGGGGGAATTGCGTATTATATGACCGAGGTCGCCGGGAGTTCAGATTGGTTCGAACGCGCGTTCGTGACCTACTCTAATCTGGCAAAACAAGAGATGTTAAATGTCGATGAATCTATATTGGAGGGTTTTGGGGCCGTGAGCGAGCAAACCGTGTCCCAAATGGTCAGCGGCGCCTTAGTCAACAGCCCGGCGGATATTGCGGTGGCCGTGAGTGGCATCGCCGGTCCCAGTGGCGGTAGTGAGGATAAGCCGGTCGGTACGGTCTGTTTTGCCTGGGGATATCGAGACCGGCCTGTGCGCACCAGCACCCATCTACTCGAGGGCGACAGATCGCAAGTTCGTTTAAAAACGATAGCGATCGCCATAAAGGGCATTTTGGCCAATTTTAGCCACTGAAGTTCTGTATAAAAAACACACATATTGATTTTTTGGGTATTCTTGCATAGGTGAATTGTGCGAACTGTGGAATAATCCCTATGGTACAAATTTGCAATAAAAAGGCGGCTAACCGATGAGACAAGACGAGGATACATTGCGTGGATGACAATAAAGCGAAGGCACTAAAAGCGGCGTTGAGCCAAATAGAAAAACAGTTTGGTAAGGGGTCCGTCATGCGGATGGGCGACTCAGGGATCTCTCGCGATATCGAGTCGATCTCTACCGGCTCGTTAGGCTTAGACATCGCCTTGGGTATCGGCGGTCTGCCGAAGGGTCGTGTCGTAGAAATTTATGGCCCAGAGTCCTCCGGTAAAACCACCTTGACACTGCAAGTGATTGCGGAGAGTCAGAAGTTGGGCGGTACGGCTGCGTTTGTCGATGCAGAGCATGCCCTCGACCCAAACTATGCGGAGAAACTAGGCGTCGACGTCGACGAATTATTGGTCTCGCAACCCGATACCGGTGAGCAGGCGCTAGAGATCACCGATATGCTGGTACGCTCCGGCGCGGTCGATGTCGTGGTGGTGGACTCCGTGGCGGCACTGACACCTAAGGCCGAGATAGAAGGCGATATGGGCGATCATCACGTGGGTCTGCAGGCGCGGTTGATGTCTCAAGCCCTGCGCAAACTGACGGGTAATATCAAACGCTCCAATACCATGGTGATCTTTATCAACCAGATACGCATGAAAATTGGTGTCATGTTTGGCAATCCCGAGACCACCACGGGTGGGAACGCACTGAAATTCTATTCCTCCGTACGCCTGGACATCCGGCGTATCGGTGCCATCAAGAAAGGCGACGAGGTAGTAGGTAACGAGACGCGTGTAAAGGTGGTCAAGAACAAGGTCGCCCCACCCTTTAAACAAGCTGAGTTCGACATACTCTATGGTGAAGGCATATCACTCGAGGGTGAAATATTGTCCCTGGGTGTCAAGCTGGACATTGTGGATAAAAGTGGTGCTTGGTATAGTTATAATGGCGATCGTATCGGGCAGGGGAAAGATAACGTAAGAAATTTTCTAAAAGATAATCCTGACATGGCCAAGGACATCGAAAGTCAGATTCGGGCCGAACTATTACCGAAAAATACCAACGACGATAGTACAGTGGTCATGAATAAAGTATCGCAAGAAGAGGAAATGATCGATCTCAGTGAGGTATAGGTATTTTTTTCTTTTATGGAAATTAGCAAGAGCCCTGAAATTTTGATCGACACGCAGGGCTCTTGTGGATCGCTAATAAAACAAGGATGTCATATGCCGACTTCTGCAAATGATGTGATATTACGCAGATTAAGGGGCGTCGTCTGTACAATCGTTGCGCTGGCTAGTACAACATTTCTGGCAGAAGGAATGACTGCAGACAGCGTGACCATTATGCAGATTCAAGGGCGTGGTCAATTTTCAGAATACGTCAATACACAAGTCGAGACCCATGGGATTGTTACTCTCTACACAAAAAATGGTGCAAACTTTTGGTTGCAAGATGCCAAGGGAGACGATAGCCGTGAGACTTCTGATGGTATCTTTGTCGCTGCCGGCGCTTTTCCACCCTCAGGTATAAAACCCGACACCGGTGATCTTATACGTATAGTCGCCGAGGTGCAGGAAAAAAAATTTGGTACGGCGCTTCCACTGACGCGTCTGCGCAGAGTCAAGCAGATCGACGTTTTATCCAAGGGAAATGTTTTTCCTGCGGCGGTGAAATTGACCCTGTTACCTAGCGAAAGTATCGAACAAGGCATCGCATTTTGGGAATCCTTAGAAGGCATGTTAGTCACATTGTCCGACGCCAGGGTCGTCGCGCCGACAACCCGTTTTGGAGAATTTGCCCTGCTGAGCAAGCCCAATAGAACGCACGGTTCGGGTTATTACGCCGATAGCGGGCACCTACTGCTTCGTTCCTTGGGTGAGCAAGCGGTAGACTATAACCCTGAACGTATACTCGTCGATGACGGCACATTGCAGCGGCCAATAATCGTAAGACCCGGAGACGAGGTTGTCTCACTGCTCGCGGTGGTCGATTACACCTATTCAAACTATAAGCTGCAACCGCTACAGTTTACACTGGACGTTCACGAAATAGAAAAAGATCCTATTCGTCGACCATCAAGCCGAGACTCGGACGCACAAGAGTTAACACTAGCGACATTTAATGTAGAAAACTTATTCGATCTGCTCAATAATCCTGGCAAAAAAGATCGTCGCAATACCCCCAGTGAACTAGAACTGGAAATTAAATTGAATAAACTAGCGCTTGCGATTCAGCATGAATTGGCATTACCGGATATCCTAGTAGTCCAGGAAATCGAAAATATTGCAATCTTGAAGACCCTGGCGAAAAGGATCAATAGCCAAGCGCAGAGCGGGTATGAGGCCGTCTCTTTTGAGAGCAGCGATGTACGGGGTATCGAGGTAGGATTCATGTGGAATAAGTCTCGGGTCGAATTAAAATCTGCCCAGCAGATGGCCGGTGCCAAGGTGACACAGGCATTCGGCATGGAAAGCACCAGTCCCGGACGCGAACCACTCATTGGGTTGTTCGAGTTTAATGGCGTCGAAATTACCGTGATCGGCAATCATTTCAAGAGCAAGGGGGGTGACGACAGTCTCTTTGGCATGAATCAACCACCGCAACGTAATAGCGAAGTACAGCGAAAATTACAAGCCCAAGTCGTACGAGATTATGTCGATTCAATTCTTGAAGCCAATATTAATGCCAGCATTGTGGTGACGGGGGATCTGAATGATTTCCAATTTGCAGAACCCGGTGAGGGTTCAGACCATCCTGTCGCCATATTGGAAGGAAAAAAGCAGGCTTTTGAACTTTCCAATCTGATTGAAAAAGTCAAACCTGCGCAACGTTTCACTTATGTGTTTAATGGCAACGCCCAAGTATTGGACCACATATTAGTGAGCCGAGCCTTGCTCGATAATATCAAAAAAGTAGAAATACCCCACTTTAATAGCAACGCCCCTGCGACGCTGGTTAGCGATCCCAACACGCCTCGGCGATCTTCAGACCATGACCCCATTCGCGCTAGTTTTAGAATTGAATAGAATGAATGTAACCACGAAAAAATTACCCATTAAACCGTTAGTGACTCGTTAGGTTCCTATAACATGATATCTACAAGAATGGAGCAGCAAAAAGACTGGGTTGTCGAACGTATCTTGGCGCTGGATGAGGGGCAGCAAGGATTGTTACTAGACAAGCTGCGCAGTATTAAAAAGAGTCCGTTTCATTATCGTGGTTTGAGCATGATAGCATATATCGATGAGCTCACGCGGGACATCGAAAAAATCCAGGATGATCGTTATAAAGATTTACACGAACATATCAGTGACAGATTGCTGAAAAAATATAACGTATTATTACAGTCTATCCAGCTTGCAAAAAATGGTTATTATAGTAAGAAAAATGACAAGCGGCGTTTGTTAAAAGTAGAAGAGTCCAAGAAAAAGCAGTATCAGTATAAGCATTAATTAATGTTGCCAAAGTTTTACAGGTCTTGTGTGGGAATGCAAAGTAAGACTTTTTTATTCAAAATAGAAAATTTATTTTGAGAA
>JBGMRO010000175.1:0-7604 GCA_048061555.1 Thiohalomonadales bacterium
AAAATACGCGCAACGCAGATATTGGGGAAATAGACCGTTTGTGGATGGGCACTAGACTATGCTTATTAATTCGATTTAGTTACCCCGCACAAAGAAGGAAGCAAGCACATGAACCCACTCGATTCGATTCTCGGCACTATCGTCGCAGGCCTGGTCTTAACCGGAATTTTAGGTTATATCGCCAGCGCTATGTCCGCCAGCGGTATGCAATAATTTAATGGCCGGCTTAATTTAATTTTTATCACTGACTAAAAGGTTTAATGATATGGAGTACGTACAATTTTTTGAGCGCGTCGCGCATTTTTTGTTTGGCATCACCTGGATAGGCTTGTTGTATTACTTCAATTTTGTACAAGTTCCCGCGATGGCGGCAGGTTTAGCGGATAAAGAAGGCCCAGGGCCAGCGGCGATTGGTAAATATGTCGCACCCAGAGCCTTGTTATGGTTTCGTTGGTCCGCTGTGGGCACCTGGATAATGGGCGCGGGTCTGTTGGGGCCTAATTTGGTACCCGCCTTCACGTTACAAGCAGGTTTTATTAATATCGGTATGGGCGCCTGGTTAGGGACTATCATGCTATTAAACGTATGGGGGCTAATCTGGCCCAACCAGAAAAAGATCCTGGGTATGAAACCGGCCACTGCAGACGAGATCGCCAAGGCAAAACGCACTGCACTACTCGCCTCTCGCACCAATACCTTGTTATCGATCCCAATGTTGTATTTCATGGCCAGTCAGTCACACGGCGTTTTCTAGGCCACAATGGGTAAATCGCTTTAAAGATGAACCCTTAAAAGCCAGTAACGGGCTTTTTCGCTCCCCAAAAAACCCGGCATTGCCGGGTTTTTTTTTATTTGTTGCGATAAAATGCTAGGATGGATCACATTATAATTCTAAACAAATTAGTTGAGACGCACCCTAAATGATAGACATGCCATAGCGAGAATGACTACGGTGCGACGTCAACCTAGATTAATTTTGGATTTTCTTTACTGAGCAAATAAACGATATTAAGGGTAATTTGTCAAGATGCAGGAAGATCAGTTTAACTTGCATGCCGATTTAGAAAATTGTCATTGGTGGTTTATGGCGAGACGGCATATACTGCAAGATCAAATTTCTTTATGCATGCAGGGTCAAACCGGAATTATTGCAGAAATAGGTTGTGGCACTGGCGGAAATCTACAAGCCTTAGAGTCATTGGGGTGGAAGACTATTGGTGTCGATACCAATGCCACTGCGATTACCTACGCAAAGACTAAGGTTCACGGAACCCTTTATCATGGTCTTGCAAATACGGCATTAGCACCCCATTGGCCAGACATCGATATGTTATTGCTCGCCGATGTGCTAGAGCATGTCGAAGACGACGTGACATTTTTACAGGAGGGCATCGATCATCTAAAGCGCGGTGCATTTATTGTGATATCGGTTCCGGCACTGCAATTATTATGGAGTCAACATGACGTGATTCTCGGTCACTATCGACGTTACTCGTATGCTAACCTAACTACGCTAATTTCAAAAGTGCCAAATATACAACTTAATTTTATGTCATATTTTAATGCGATGTTGCTTCCTGTAATTGGGCTAACACGACTATCGGAAAAAATTATCAAGCCGAAGCAGGCGCGAGTCAGTGATCTACAAGAGCACTGCAATTTTTCCAACAGATTATTATACAGTCTATTCTCGGTTGAGCGTCCCTTTTTGCGGAACAGAATACGACTCCCGATAGGAGCCAGCTTGTTATGTGTGCTTCAGAAAATATAGACCCAGATAGGCATGGCACAAAGTTATCAAAAGATAAGTTATCAAAAGTAGGTCCTTTTATTCAACTGGCCAATATTTGGTAAGAAAGCACAATGGCGCCGCAAACCGATGGATGCGATACACTCATATTCGAATATAGCCATAGGGCAGGTAAGGCAAGCCTGGCGCATCCGAGGGTATTAGCTCTTGCAAATTAGATGAGAACAATAGAGTAGAATATTTGAGATGAAACTAAACTTAGCGCCATTCGGTCTAAATAAACCTCATACAATATGTCAATACCATGGCAGTTGAACTATCCATTATCGTGCCCGTTTTCGATGAAGCCGATGTGCTACCTATTTTTTATGCACAGACCAACAAAGTGCTCGCCAGCACGGGTATCGATTATGAAATTATTTTTATCGATGATGGATCCACGGATGACAGCTTAGTCATATTAGAACAACTCTTCAAACAAGCCCCCAACCAGGTGCGTTATTTTTCCTTGAGCCGAAATTTTGGGCATGAAGCCGCGACGACCTGTGGATTTGCACACTGCCGCGGCAATGCAGCCATTCTAATGGATGCGGATCTGCAAGACCCACCGAAACTCATCCCAAAGATGTTAGAAAAGTGGCGTGAAGGCTACGACGTCGTAGCGGCACGACGAAAATCACGCAGTGGCGAGAGCTTTCTAAAACGGTTCACCTCCTATTTTTTCTATCGCCTGCTCGATCGTTTTAGTGACGTAAAAATCCCTAAAGACGTCGGAGACTTCAGACTCGTAGACCGGAAAGTCATTGAGCACTTTAATGGCATGCATGAGAGAAACCGCTTCGTTAGAGGCATGTTTCCCTGGCTGGGATATAGGCATTTTATACTCGACTATGATCGAGATCCACGCCATAGTGGAAAGTCTAAATATAATTACAGTAAGTTATTCTGGCTATCACTTGAGGCCTTGTCAGGTTTCTCTGTAGCCCCGCTACGCATCGCTACCGTGTTTGGTATCTTTATCAGCCTATTCAGCTTAGCCCTGGGTTTAGCCGTATTATTAGACAAATTAATCTTCAATCTAGCGCTACCCGGCTACGCCTTATTGGCGGCGGGTATGTTCTTTCTTGGTGGTGTACAAATATTATTTCTGGGCCTAATCGGAGAATATATCGGCAAAATTTATCGTGAGGTACAACAGCGACCGCTCTTTATTGTTAAAGAAAATAGCGATAATGGGGCATGATTTAAGGTCTATAAAACCTTCTCATAATTTCATTGTTATTCTAACTCAAACACTACTTGAATAACCTAGATACATCATGCATTCTACGCGCTTTGTTAAACAATGGAATGGGTAATCAAATAGTAGACAGCGCACTATTTTCCTCATCCGGCGTGTCTTGAAACGGGAACAATCATGACAAAAATCTATCGTTATTCGCAGCTCGAAACAGCGGCCGGTGTAGGAACTCACGAAGCTAGCTTTAATATCCTTATTCCGAGAAATAAGGACGGCAGCCTTAAAGTGGGTAAACAACCGCCGATTAAACTGACATTTTCCGAATCATTGCAACTACTGCACCCTTATGTCCGAGAACGTTTCATGGAGCAGATCAAAGCAGTTGTACCCTTGGCCTTGTATCTCGCCCTTTTTCAAATCCTCATTCTTCGGCAAGTGGTCGATGACTCCTGGCAAGTAACAGGGGGGCTGTTCGCGGTAATTATTGGATTGATGCTGTTTATGGAAGGTCTAAAATTAGGATTAATGCCCTTCGGTACGGCCATCGGTCAGACACTGCCAAAAAAATCGCCGTTACTCTTGGTGCTATTTATTACTCTGCTGCTCGGTATTGGGGTCACTTTCGCTGAACCCGCTATAGGCGCATTAAAAGCAGCCGGACAAAATGTCGCCGTAGAGAGCGCCCCGTACTTATATGCGTTGCTCAACATGTATACCGACCAACTTGTCCTGGTGATAGGTTTCAGTGTCGGCGCGGCAGCCGTGCTCGGCACGCTACGCTTTATTTATGGGTGGAGTTTAAAACCCTTAATCTATTTTTCGCTATTGCCCGTATTGGGTCTTTCGATATACGTATCGAATCAGCCTGAACTCGTCAAAGTGCTCGGACTCGCTTGGGATGCTGGCGCCGTAACCACCGGACCTGTAACGGTACCATTGGTATTATCACTCGGCATTGGCATCGCAGCATCGGTCGGTAAGGGTAGTTCACAGCTATCGGGGTTTGGGATAGTCACTATGGCATCCTTGTTTCCTATCGCGGGAGTTTTATGCCTACTATTGTACGTTTCCTGGAGTGTTTCTCCGGAACAGATCATCGCGGGCGCCAAAGTGCTTGCAACGGCGGCACAATCTGCACCCCCTAAATGGTATACGCAAAGTCCTGGTGAAGAAATCATCATGGGCGTAAGGGCAATATTACCGTTGGTATTGTTTCTGCTTTTTGTCTATAAAGTGATTTTAGGTGAAACACTCAAAAATAAGTCAGAAGTATACCTCGGTATTTTTCTGACAATAATTGGCATGAGCATTTTCAATTTGGGACTTACCTATGGCCTATCCAAGCTGGGCGGAAGTGCGGGCGGTCTGGTACCCATTGCATTCATGCAGATAGACGGCTATGCCGACTCACCATTGTACATTTATCTTGTGGGTCTCGTTCTCGCACTCGTTTTTGCCTGGATTCTAGGCTACGGCGCGACGATCGCCGAACCCGCCCTAAACGCGTTAGGCATAACCACAGAAAAAATGACAAATGGTGTATTCACAAAACGCGCATTGATTTTCTCTGTCTCTGTGGGGGTTGCCTTTGGTATTTCCTTGGGTTTGGCGAAACTCATTTTTGATTTGCCCTTAATCTGGCTGATTGTGCCAGGTTATCTCGTGGCGGCACTACTGACTTTTTTTTCCAGTGAAGAGTTCGTAAATGTCGCATGGGATAGCGCTGGTGTGACCACAGGCCCAATTACGGTACCGTTGGTACTGGCGCTAGGCCTGGGGTTCGGCAACGCGACGGGCGCGGTAGAAGGTTTTGGTATCCTTAGTATGGCCTCCATTGGGCCTATTATTAGCGTCATGATTGGCGGTCTATGGTCCCGTTACCGGGTCCACGCACAAGTACGTGCCGTGGACCACAAAAACAAGGTCACAACCACGCAGAAGGCGGAAATTTGTATATGAAAGATAAATCTATTACCTATCTAAGCGATGCGGTCATTATCACGTGCGTGGTGGCAGCCGGAAAATCGGATCACATTCTCAAGCTTGCAAGAGAAGTCGGCGCCGTCGGTGGTCTTGTCTATCAAGCACGCGGTACCGGGGTACGAGAACGTTTGGGATTGTTAGGGATCGCCGTTGAAACTGAAAAAGACGTGATCAATATTTTGACTTCGTCGGAACAAAGTGAACTTATCATGGAGACAATATATCAAGCCGGTGGTTTAAGTGCACCCGGTTCTGGATTTTTATACACCACGAAAGTTGAGAAGGTTGCTACGTACTTGCCAGAAAGCATGCTAAATCGCATGGATGATATCGATAATAAACCGCATGGATAAAATACATTACCACCTGCAACCATGCAAACTTATTACCTGTATCGTGCCCGAAGATGGTACAGATACCAAACTCATTGCAGCCTTATATAAAGAAAAGGGAATCAACCGGGCCAACAGCATATCTTGCCGAGGTGTTGGCTTTTTGCGAGCCACCGAAACCAAACGGGGTAAGCTTCCAGAATCTTTATTATTGAGAGCCGTGGTGGTGGTAGTACAGGAGACAGAAGCCCAAGAGATATTTGAATTTATCTGCGAGACCGCCAATATCGGTCGACCCGGAGGTGGTTACGTCCTACTCGGTGCGACGCTCGAGGGCACCCAATGTGAATTACCGACTGACATCCCACAAGAAAAATTATAGAAATTATTTTTAGTGTTGTATATTTTTATACAACCACCACAAACCCACCCTTTTTTCTAATCGGACTTTATAGGCATTCTCTCTAAATAGCGCTTGCTGTACGTCGTGTTCTGAACGAATAAGTATATAGTCATACATGTCTCCATCGTGCTTGTTCCAATCAAAATACTTCGGCAAGGTAGCCAAGGTGAATTTTGGTTTTTTGTCGTCACGAAAACGAACCACGACCGGATACAGGTTCGCGAAGTTAAAGTCCACTACCCCCCCCTTTTCGACCTGATACCAGGCTGGAAAATTTAAATATATCGGGTGGTAGGCAAACTCGCTACTACGGGTCTTAAACACCATAAACAGCACCCTTTTACCAACCGGCATAGCATTAATCAGATCTTTAAAGCCTGCATTTTCCTGATCAAATGCAATAAATTTCATCAGTACCATCACCATCAAGGCCAGGGCGAAAAGCGCAGCGAAGGATGATTTTAAAAAGTTTAACGGGGTTTTAAATTCAAATAAGAGCAAATAAAAAATATATAGTAATATGACTACCCGCTCATAGACAAACAAGACACCCGACATTAACATAGGCACAAAGAAAAATATTAATAACAGGATAATGACCGGCGCCCACTTCCATTTTAGTCGAGTTAGCCTACCACCAATAATAAAAGGCAGAACAACCATCATTATTCCCACAATGACATACGGCCAGCGTTCTTGCATACCGATGATATAACTAAAGATTTGCGGTATCCGATAAAAACCCAGATTCCAGACCGTTGAAGTGCCACTCTGCTCTGAGGTCATCGTTTTCACAAACCACGCGATTACAATTGGGGCTGCCGTAAAATAATGTAGATACAGTCGATATTGCTTAATGTCGTAACGAAAGAAAGTCTGCAATGCCGCTATCAACATCGCTAGACCAAACAGAATAAAGTGGCTAAAAAATAAACCTATGCTGCCTATCCCCAAGATAATGCCTTGTTTACGAGTAGGCGCCTGCAGATAGCGATGTACGGCCAACAGGTAAAGCAAAAAGAACGGTATACTGACAATAAAGGTAAAGAAACCCCAGTAAAATGCAAAACTATAATTGATCGGAATAATCAGCCAGGCGAGATTTTTATCAGAGCCGTATTGCTGCAACAGGGCGCGACTCAAGAATAGCGTTGCGATGAACGAAATCGATAACAATAATTTTGCCGCGATGGACAGAGGCAAGACCAGACCCAATAAATACAATATGCCATAGCCAAAAAGGTATGGGGTAAACCAATTCATTCGGAATATGTCCTGATAACCCGAATCGACATCCCCATAATTCAACATAACCGCAACTTGCGCTGCATGTTGTGGCAAATCGATGCTAGGCAGATAGTCCACCAACCACAACGGTACGCACGAGAGCAGACTTGCGAAAATTAGACCATAGAGCGGCCAATCAGGGTTGGCGTTTTTTTGCGAGGATACAATCATAGGAAATTGACGGCTAACTGGTAACTGGCTACTCTAGTTATTTTATGCTGGCTTCTTTTATTGGCTTTATTTTTTACCAGGATAAACTATGCTCGATTTAGCCCATATAACGCCAGTTTACGAACTATGGGCTCGATGGCTAAATAATAGCCAGCATAGTAACATTTTGACTTGATTAGGTAAAACATACCGCCCATCACAAATTCTTTGACTGCCATTGCGTAAGACACTAGTTAGGATATACTACACTCTTCGGTATATGGCGGTCCTCTCGGGACTGCCATTTCTATTTTAGAGGGACTGCTTTTTTAGGGTCTATCAATGTCGGGCAGCTCTTTTTTAGTGATAAAGTGTCTCTACTATAGTTTACGCGAAATATGTTTACGCAAAAACAAATACGAGAAAATGGACAAATGTCTGATTCACTCATGAAAACAT
>JBGMRO010000176.1:0-7596 GCA_048061555.1 Thiohalomonadales bacterium
CTTCGCCCTCTAAACCTAAGAGAATGACTCCAGACATCGCGGTAAAGAGTAACGAAGCCAGTAGTACAATAATCATTGCACCACCTGCGGGATTATGCCCAACGTAACGTTTTGCCTTGAACATCATCGTATCTTTTAGATACTCCATAATCGCTTGCGGCGTATAAATAAAGTTTGAAAATCTGGCATAGGATGATCCAATAAAACCCCAGACTATACGCAGTAGGAGCAAGCTCAGCACGATGTAACCTGCCCAGGTATGTGGATCTAGTAAATCGTCCTCACTCGCGAATGCAAATGTAAACGCAAGCACTAACCCCCAATGAAATATTCTGATAAATAGGTCCCAAACCTTGATTTTGTCGGGCGTGTTCATGAATTTGTTTCCTCTGTAGGTCAATATATTAGGAACTATAGAATGACAAAGTGAATTGAAACTGAATAAAACTAAGTTTTTTCGCATTTACCACAAACTATTCATTGAAGGAGATAAGATCGGATAGGAAACTGGCGAGGCAAAATTGTGATAATTACAATGCAGGAAAATACCCAAAGGACTCTTCTTAAGTTTTGAAATTGACTAGACCTATTTACCGAGTCATTATTTACGCCGCAACTTCATATCTGCTGCCAGGAAAGGAAGTGGGACAGCGCTTTACCGGTGAATACGCGCAGAAATTTGAGACAATGACGATATAACATAATAAAATCGCCCATATTCACACCAAAAGTTAATCAGATTGAAAAATAGTACTGAAAAATCACATTATTGAACTTATTTAACAATTTCTTTTCTGATAGTATTCATTACAGTACCGATCACGGCTACTTAGATATAAATCAAAATTTTTTCTGCGCACTAAACTTTAGCGAAACAACTATGCTCGATCTATTAGATCACCCTGCGGTGCAAGCCGCTGTCGTTCCCGGAATCGTTGCGACAATAACCGCAGCTGCACTGTATAAAATATGGCCAAAACTCTCAGCATTGGCTCTGCTGTTCGCTTTTATTAGTACCAGCCTCTTAATTACAGATATCAGCCTCCATCCGCTGACTTCCACTAAAAAGATCATACTGCTCACCCTATTATCGGCAGTACTGGGTGCGGTTCTGCTTTATGTATCAAATAGACTATCGGAAAAAAGGCATTACATACATTTTGGGGTAATATGCATCGCTGGTTTTGCAGCCTGCAGCTGGTTATTGTGGCCAGTATTGGCGCGCCTACCGCTGTGGGACGCGATCATGGTATTGACACCTTTGGCAGTCTTTTGTAGTTATTCATTGTATATTTCTACCAGCAATAGAATTACCTACCAGGAGCGCATCTCTTCCGGTATTATTTTCGCTGGCGTGACATCGGTCAGCGTTATTCTCGGCGCTTCTGCACTATTGGGCCAATTATCCGCCTCACTCTCTGCTGGCGCGGGCGCGATACTTTTCACGAGTTTTTTTCTCGGGCGACGGCACGAAAATGATCACATTTTTTCTGCAATACTATTTTTACCGGTTAGTCTAATTGCCGTCGCGGCAAATATTTATGCACAGTTACCGTGGTATATTCTACCGGTACTGGCCGCTATCCCTACTATATTCCTTATTCCTATTAATGAAAAAATCGGGGGCTGGAAACGCTCGGGAATTTATATTGGTTTAGCACTGTTGCCAAGTAGCTTGGCCATATTCCTAACGATGAACGCAGCAACGGAAACGATGGGGGGATATTAATAACACAGATTGGACACTAAATTTTCACCCCTGTTATCAACGATAAAATACGATACTTAACCACTAAGGAGAAACCATGAGATTATTATTACCGGCGATAGTCGCAAGCATTTTGATACCCGCCTCTGCGTTTGCCGCATCATATAAAATAGATCCTTTACACACATATCCAAATTTCACCATCAGCCATCTCGGATTTTCAACTATGCATGGTCGATTTGGAAAAACATCAGGTAGCATGGAAATGGATTTAGACAAAGGTACCGGTTCGGTTAACATTATCGTGGAAACCGCTTCGGTAAATACCGGACATAAAAAACGCGATGACCACCTACGTTCCCCAGATTTTTTTAACGCCGTAGAATTCCCTCAAATCACTTATAAATCTACAAAAGTTACCTTCATGGGTAAAAATAAGGCAAGTATCAATGGCGACCTAACGATTAAGGGAGTTAGTAAACCTGTTACACTAGAGGTGTCGCACATAAAATGTGGTGTACACCCATTTAGCAAAAAACAAATCTGCGGTTTTGATGCCTCCACAAAAATTAAACGTTCAGATTTTGGAATTAAGTATGGATTGCCCGCCATCGGTGATGATATCAATTTATCGTTTGAGATAGAGGCGGAAAAAATATAGGGACAGTTTCGCAATATATTCATCACGAGTAACTACTCAGGCGGTCCCGGTAAAACTTCATCTCTACGTTCCTTCCTGTTATATAAGGAAAGGGTCATTTACTCTTGCAAATTCACATTTAGTTACTGTTATTCTATGCTGTTAGTAGAATTACAGTAACTTATCTTAAGATTAGTTACTGTTATTCTATGCTGTTAGTAGAATAACAGTAACTAATTTTAAGATTTTTGCCTTGATCTGAAGCTTTACCGAAACCGCCTGAGCAGTTACCATCACTATTAATCGTGGGCTAAGTATGCGTTCGTGACGTGCATACCTGCTCAGGATGCACCCCTAGTAGAATTACCTATTGCCCTTTTTTTTCTGTACCTGCCGTACGTATGCAATTATATCAGCGGATTGTTCTGCGCTAACTTGAGGCTGCGCAGGCATATTGCCAAATTTCCAATGGTGTTGCACCACGCCTCTTTTAATAGCCCAAAAAAATGCAATATCGGCATGATGATTTTCTAGATAGGTCTTGTGTGTTAACGGTGGGCCTTTCTGGGTACCTTGTAACCCAACTCCGTGACATAGTCCGCAATTGTCACGATATAGCGTTTGACCGCGATGGCCTTCGGCTACATAGCTCGGATCTGGAAGGTTATTCCGGGCTCGAATTTCGGCGGGATCGGATTTACCACAGCTACTGACATAAATTAAAATAGACGTTAAAACACTTATTTTTATGAATGACGACAAGGTGTTTACAATACTGTGGAGATATTTTCGGCGGCCCGCTTAACATCAAGGAAAATCAGGCCCAATTTCGCGTTTGATTTTGCTAAAACTGTCACGACCGCATCGCTACCAGCATAGGTCATTAATACGTAACCATTTTTCCCCTTAATCAAGACTTGCTCAAGCTCCCCTCGTGATAGTTCCTGGGCTGTTCTATCACCCAGCGAGAGCATCGCGGCGCTCATCGCACCCACACGATCTTCGTCCATGCCTTGAGGTAATACTGATGCGATCATTAATCCATCTGTTGAGATCACTCCGGAGGCTTCGATATCGACCGAAGATCCGTTTAGGTCACTCAATATAGATCCAATCATTTCTTCCCGCATTTTAAAACTCCTGTTAGTACAATACCTAACTTAGGCTTAGGCTTAGATTATAGTCGATGTTAATAGAGATAAACCGCTATTGACGCTTAGCTTTTTTTTGCCGAAAAGGTCGACGATAGCTTGTCAAATAATGGCCTGCTCATCCCAGTAATCAATAGAAATTTATCTAGCTCTTCTTCCACTGAGGCATTGTATGATTTCTGCATAACAAACAAAGAAAATCCTAGTATAGCGTTGAGTGCGACTGTCATATCTAATAATTGTTGCGGATCATCTTTATAGATGCCGCATACTATCTTATACAATTCATTTCCGATCAATGTCATGCCACCACTCATAAATTCAACGGGCATATTAACTTTTACATGAACATCACCTACGTGATACATCTGCGCTGTGTACACTTCGTCATACGGCCCAGTAAAAATACTTTTCATCCAATTAGTATGCGTTTCTTTCAACGCATCGATTCTACCTTCTAGTAGCGGAGTCGCTTGCGGGATCATCGTGAGTACATCATAAAACCGCTCAGTGACTTGCGGTATTTCATTTGATATTAAGGGACCCAGTTCAATCAACTTATTTTCTTTGTCGGGACTTAATCCAGAAAATTGCTTCGCATAGTTCATTAACTCTTTGTAATCAGGTTCCACAATATTCCCATCTTTGTCTATCATTACGTACTCCCGCTGTACATGTCCGTGGTCACAATGATTCGTTAGCTCCGTAACGAATACTCAACGCCCAGATAAGTTGTGTCAGGCTAGCTTGATTGAGCCTTGGTAAACCATTGATGACCAATACTAGTCTATAGGTACCGATATAGAGCGGCCAAAACCCAGTCTGACTATTTCCTGCAGCATCAACGGTAGCCCAAGCACTCGAGCTCAACCCTAAATTTTTAGACAGCAAACGACTATGTCGATCGTGCAGTATTGATATATCTGCACTCAGCGCGGATAATTGTTCCACTGTCTCATAGGGAAACCCGACATGAGAAATATGCAGACCTTGATTATCTGCCAGCAAAACCTTACCTTCATTAGACAATGGTCGAAGTAAATGGGGCAGACATTCTTCCAAGGTACCCTCTGGTGCCGACTTATAGGCCTCGCAACCTTGAATCCACCCGGCGTCTTGCATGCGTTTTAGAAGAGTTGCCGCCTCTTGCTCGCCTTTGACATCGTCTTCATTTTCGTTGTCTATGGCTATCGCAGCCCACTGCCGTATGCGTTCCAAAGTTAATTTTGGTGTATGTTCGAGACGTAATATTGCATTGATTACTTTTCTAGCCTGATCATTTGACTCACCCGAAACGGCATAGAATGCCCCTGCCGGCGTGGGATACAAATATAACTCTTCTGCTATGTCATAATCCATATTCAGCTAAACCCAGGCTATTCTGCAATACAAGGGTCCAGCGAATATAGCAAACCTTTAACCAGCATGCTTACGTCCTGCTTGTTGCGAGCATCGACTTCAAATACTGGAACGTTAAGACCCAGCTTATTTAAATGTTTATGATAGTTTTCGATACAAGGCGCGGCCTTACGGTCCATTTGTGTTACACCAATAATAACTTGAGTGCGCTCGATAAAATTCTTAAACTGTCCTAAAAAGAATTTCATATCTTGAAATGGACTATTTCGTGTATTATCTAGTAGTAATACCAAGCCGATTCCGCCTTTGGTCAATATATCCCACATGAAATCGAATCGTTCTTGACCGGGCGTACCGTACAGATGAATACATTCACCACCTTCTAATCGAACCGTGCCATAATCCATGGCAACTGTAGTCTTTGATTTTTTATCCTTGACGACATCACTCGCATTTGCATCGGTTAAGATCACGTTGCCGTCACTGATAGTTGATATTGCGGTGGTCTTCCCGGCACCTACAGGTCCGGTAAATATTATCTTTAGGTTTGCCATATAGCTATTTTTATTTTATTTGTTCAGTCTTTTGTAGAAAAATTTTCAATAAATTATCAAATAAATTGTCAAAAATTTTGAGTAAAATGATAACACCAAAATGTAATTAAATAGATTAGGTGGATATCGTCTTCGACTTCAATTTTTCAATCAATGAGTTAAATAGTTTCCTATAGGTATGTTGTTTCGGTTCGAGCGACGTCGTTTTATGAACTTTTTCACCATTCATGTGTGACAGTAAATTTAACGGCAAAGCAGAACTATAAAATACAAAAACATAACTCAGGGAAATATTCAAAATTTTCGCAGTCTTAATTAACGACGTGGGCCGCTGCGCCCACAAGGCAGCTATGCGCAAAGCGTGCGGCGTAACCGTTGTTCGGGTGAAATTCGGCCATTGCTTTAGTAGTATCGGGACATTCAAATCTGTCCCTATAGGTACTTTACCACGCGAGGTGCGCAAGCATAACTTCCAAACAAATTGCTCAATTGATTGAGTAATTTCGCCATCATATACTGAATCACTCTCGTCTTTAGGTAAAATAGTTATCGATACCTCTTCAGGTCTAAAATTCATTGCGGACAACGCAAACACATGCCGAAAATTAGACTCGACTAGAACAGTATGCTTGTTAATTAATATTGTTATCGGCCTCCATGGACCTTCCAATCTAACATTACATCGAGACGCTAATGCGGTATCATAGGCCTTTTTAAAATAACCTTGTAACATGCCTTGTGGATTATACTGCAATTGCCTTAATAGTCGAGCGGTTATTGCATCATTTTTTAATTCATCACTCATTAAGTGAAACCCAGAATTACTGACACTGACTAATGAGTCAAGCGAGCGCGCCGACCACAGCTGCGGCTCTTTTACACGCGCATTTACTTTTGCTATGACAGGTCTTGGCCGCTTAATTTTTATATTATTCTCTAGTACAGGCGGTTCATCGGGAACAACCTTCGAAGAAGATTCAACTTCAGCTACCCTCACCGGTTGATGAATCTTATTTTCTTTTCGTGGCTCAGAATTCTCTTTACTCCGAACTTCTGATTTAACTTTAGTGTTAGCCACGCTTCGGTTTTTGCGACTATCTGTTAATAAACTATTGCTAACAGCGGATTTTGTCGATAGTACCTGCTGCTCAGCCCTCTGCAAGGCATTTGTAAGCGATGATACTTTAATTGGTTTTTGTATAAACAGCCCTTTACTAGAAGAAATTATATTAATCGATGTCAGTATGACCGGGCGAGTGGGATAATCAATCTTGTGTTGCTCAAGTACATGGGATGCCTTATAGCCATCCATGTCAATAATACTAATATCGGCACTCTCTACGGATACTAAGTGATAACTCTCTTTGCACGCAGAACGGAAAAACAACGCTAAACTAGAATAGACTCGTTTTTCCAAACCAAGTGCCGCAACTTGAGTCGCACGTGTTAGGGGTGGTAACAATCTAGCAGAATTCACTATTTAGTTGTCTCCAGCGGTTTGTCGAATAAACTGTAACGTATCTCTCCATAAACTAGGATTGGGGATTGTTGCATCATCTAGCTTTTTATACATTATCTCGCTACGCACACTATCACGGGTTGCCTTATATAGACTTAATAGATCTTTGTGCACTTCTTGACGCCAGGGTTGCGCTAACATAGTGGCTTCGAGCAATTCGCGTGCCGCATCGACTTGACCGCACTCTATATAATCATCGGCCAATTTAATGGGATCAATTTCAATTAAAACATGCTTTTTTTTACTAATCACCTTAACCATGCCCCGAATACCTGTATAACCTAACGACAATGCTGAACAATTAGAAAACGGAACAACGTCATCTGCAGATAAACCGGACCCGAGCGATTCGTCAAGAAACACCCGCTGCTTCGGGCTTAGCTGAGGCTCAGAAATTGACAACATGCGATATCGAAGAGAGTAGCCTTTTTTTCCAAGAACAATATAGAGATCAAGTATAGCGCCAAATAAAGCATCAGAATCACAAAGTTTTACACACAATAATATGCGTTGCGTATGGCTACGCAAATCAAAACGATTCCTGATAATTTGGTGGTGTAAATAGTTTAATGTTTGAGTATTCAATAAACGAACATCTAAAAGTAGCTTTTGGTTTTCAGACATCGCAAACATAACATTGCTGACATGTTGTTTATCTTCATTGT
>JBGMRO010000177.1:0-7550 GCA_048061555.1 Thiohalomonadales bacterium
GATGGTTTAAAGTAACAAAGTAGAACTACTTTTCGTCGTTTTAGCCGAACAGGAGATTTAGATGACTTGAAACATGACAGGGTGATCTTGATCCGCACTTTCGATTTACTGCACTGGATATGACCAAAAGCCGAACGATTTCCATGCGTTTATCGGTATGTAGTCGTTACGCTTGTCCAAATTATTGCGGTAGTGCGCGAGCATCAGCTGGATTATTGATCCACGAACCGCCGCGCAACACGCGCCACCACTCGGGGCACCCGACTGGCATGCCAGCTATTAAAGTATAGGAGAAATTGCTACACGCCGCCACAGAGAACAGAAAATCAGTGTTTCAGTGCTCAGGGCATCAGAGATCAGAGTATGGCAGCGAACTCAACAACCGAAACCCAATGTCGTAGTAACGGTTGTCCGGATCGTACCAGCTGCGGTAGGCCGCGCGCGCATCGGCCGGATCGTAGATCCACGAACCGCCGCGCAACACGCGCCCATCTCCGGTCTGATCAATATTTGTATCTTCAGGTTTTTCATATTTATTCAAACACCATTCCCACACATTACCCGCCATGTCTTCCACACCATAAGGCGAGGCGCCGTGTGGATACATACCCACTGCGGTGGTTTGCGCAAGGTCCCCACCCTGCGATTTGTCATTCACATTGGCGTAACCGGCCAGGTAGTTACCCCACGGGTATTCTTGCCCATCCGGTCCGCGCGCGGCCTTTTCCCATTGCTGTTCCGTGGGAAGGCGTATTTCATAACCTAGTTGTGCCGACAACCAGCGGCAAAAAGTGATCGATTCGTACCAATCCACATCGGTGCGCGGTCGGTTGGCCTGCGGCCACTGCGATTCTTGTTGCTCGGGTTTAATAACGTCTAACCACCAGCGTGCATCATCATAACCACCGGCATCGATAAACGCCTGGTATTGTTGATTGGTCACCGGATAACGTGCTAAGTAGAATGCCTCTAATCTGAGTGTTTGTTGTGCTTTGCCCTCACCGTAGATAAACTCGCCCGCCGGAATTTCCACCCAATCGATATCGGGTAACAGTTGTACTTGCGAATTTTTGGCCGGTTGCATTAGTCGTCCTCGTCGATCTGTTCCAAAAATGGTAAATCTTCTTCCACCTTTGCCTAATCGAGTGGTGGATTAAGGTCATCTGGTAAAAAATTTTCGCGCGGCGTGCCTATCTGTGCAGAAATGCCTCCTCTATAATTCCCACCCTTAATAAATAATAAATCTTATCTGTTCACGTTGTTATTTCCGGTCGTTGCGTGATGGCAATTTGGCGTACGGGTATTTCAATTCCAAGTTCATCAAATTTGTTTTTAATGCGACGTAACATTTCACGTCGTATGGGCCACATTTTTTCAGATTCGGTTTGTAACATGAACTTGATGCTGACGCCGGATTCATCAAAGCTATTAACCCCTAGCATAATGGGTTCACCAAGAATGCTAGATGAAAACTTTTCGTCCTTACGTAATTCATTGGCCAATTCCAGGATAACGGCCATAACACGATCGACATTTTCTTTGTAGGCTACGGGTATTTCAAAGACCGCACGTGCCCACTCGTAAGTGGTATTGGTAACATGAGTAATGACTCCGTTAGGAATGAAGTGTGCGCGCCCATATAAATCTCTTAACATGGTGGTGCGCATACTGACCCGCTCCACGGTTCCAGTAATATTGTTAATCGTTACAACATCATTTAGCTCATACTGATCTTCAAGTAAAATCATAAAGCCGTTAAAATAGTCGCGCATCAAATTTTGAGCACCGAATGCAATGGCCACACCAAGAATGGCCGCGCCCCCAAGAACTGTTTTTATATCGATGCCCGCTTCCTGCAATGCTAAGAGCACCCCACCGAAGATAATGACAACCCGCGTGGCTCCTCTGAAGCTTAGCGCAAGCGTATTTGCCCGATTTACACTCTGCGAACTTTTACGAGAACTTTTTCGCGCCATGACAAGGGCGATTTTCGCAGCGGCCAATTTATTGATTAGCAATAACAAGGTCATGATGAGGAACACTAATAAAACTCTGGGTCCACGTGTATATACCCACGATAGTAGATTGCGGGGGTGCAATGGACTTTGTAACCAAATAACCTGCTCATGAGCCGCTTCAGCTTCTTCTCTTTTCACCTCCGCCTCTTTGGTCAGTTTTTCTTGATCTACTTCCAGTTGTTGTGAATGTTTTTGAGCATTGGAGATAATTATCTCTCTATTTTTTACAGATTTTTCAAGTTTACCAATTTCAAGTTCTGCTACCGCTATATTTCGTCGTATTTCTTGAATTCGATTTTTTTTTGTTGATTTGTCTTTTAGCTCGCTGTTTAACCCTTTTAACATGGTGTGGTAGTTAATAAGTGAATCGCGATCAGTTTTAAGTAACGCCCTATTTAGTTTTATTCGTTCTGCGCTAGCAGATTCTTGTTTTATATAATCAAGTGCAATTTGTTCGGCACGTAATGCTTCCTGCGTCCGTTGTTCTGCAACTTTATTAGCCTCAAGTTGTTCGGCTGTTTGCAAGTGCGGCTGGTCGGTGCTTTCATTCGCGGATTGAGTGGGGACGGCTGCTTGGGGTATTGCCGGAACTAGCTGATTTATCGGATTGAATGGCGGCTGTCCACCCGTCTGATCTGTTTTAGGGGTTAAAGAAACAGTCGGGGATTTTTTAGTATCCACCTTGTCGGGCTTCTTAGTACCTCTTAATTTATCGAGAACACTCTGTTGCTGGATGATACCTGCTTCCAGTAGCTCTATTTGTTTCTTAACTGTTTTTTCAGCCTCAAAGGTGAGTTGACTCTGTTCCTTGATAATATTATGTGTACTTTCTAGCTCACTCAATTCCTGTTCCATTTTGCGAACATGCTCTTCATCGCCTTTTTTCTTCGCATCGGCCAGGATATTTTTGAACTTAGTGAGTGTTATCGTGGATTTTTTTAGGTCACCCTGTAATTTTCTAGATATTTTTGTTCGTCCTGCCAGACTTTTCTTAGCGTCAGCAAGTATTTTTTTATCTGACTTCAATGCCGCCTCAATTTTGATGAGAAGTTCAACTTCGTTGATATCTTCCTCGTTATCCGCATCAAGAGATGGTGTGGAAGGGGCTTGGGCTTGGGCTTGGGCTTGGGCTTGCTCATCAAGTTCGGCTGATGTAGCTTGCTCGGTTGCAGAAATAGCAGGTATAGCCGGAATCATACATATGATTATTATGAAACCGATAGCAGGAATGGTAGAAAAATAGTTCTTGGACATAAATATCGCCAAAAGAAATTAGAATCAGAATATACTACGAATGGTGTAAAAATGCAGCTATAGGTGCGACATAAATGAATATCAGCTAAATAAGGGCAACCCTAAATCGCCATCATTTATTCATGCTGAGGTTTACGGGCATGTCCTGATAAGCGAATGATTAAACAAGCAATACCTAAGTATCTTTTATTGTTTTACTTGACGACGTCCCCTTTACTCTCTAAATCACGATAGAATAACTGGGCCTCTCAACCTAAACGGCGGAAGATCAAAATGTCAAAAATTGGGCCACTGCTGAAAACTGTAAAACAATGCACCGTCTGCGAAAAGCATTTTCCCCATGGCGTTAGACCAATTTTACAGGCTCACCCAGAAGCCAAAATATTAATTGCAGGGCAAGCGCCGGGTCGAAAAGTCCATGAATCGGGTGTACCCTTTGACGATGCTAGCGGAGATCGTTTACGTGAATGGATGGGAGTTTCACGAGAAGTGTTTTATGATTGTAAACAAGTAGCAATCGTACCAATGGGCTTTTGCTATCCGGGTACAGGGAAAAATGGAGACCTTCCTCCACGGCCAGAATGCGAACCCGCCTGGCGAAAGCAAATACTAGAGCAACTGCCCCGCATAGAAATAACGCTGGTACTTGGAAAACATGCCCAAAAATACCACTTCGGCAAGCACAATGCTTCACTAACCAAGTTGGTGAAATCATGGCAGACTTATTGGCCGAGCAAGGTTCCACTGCCCCACCCCAGCCCTAGAAATAATATTTGGTTAAGTAAAAACCCTTGGTTTACAGTAGAAATTCTTCCGTCCCTACAAGCAACAATATCCACAATAGTTAAAGGTTAAAGGTTAAAGGTTAAAGTTTGCGTAACCGCGGTAAGCCGTTCAAGCTAAAATCATCAGTTGCACGGCATGTCGAGTGCATTTTTAGCGCACTGTTGTCTTTTGGGTCTAGGTGAACAAACGACTCAATCGCAACGGAATAATTGTCCGTTATTATTTTACGTCATAATTAAAGCAAAGAAAATTGCATAATTAAGTGCAATACATTATATATGCTATAGTTCCCCCTCTTTATAACTTTATTTGCTAATTCTACTCTGGGTGGGCGAGTGATAGTTTTCCAGCCAACTTGGCAGTGTTCGATAACAACCCATAGAACACTTAACACTGAACAAGGATAGATTCAATGAAAAATCGAATAAAAATTGTACCATTGGCTCGACATTACCTTGCCTCGCGAATCGGCGCTGCATTGACCTTAGGGCTCTTTTTGGGTTTTAGTCAGTCCGCCTTTTCAGAAGGTGGAGGACTAGTCACCGATGACAAGGAATCCTTGTCCGCTGCAGCTAGAGAGCAACCCTACTCCCCCTATGCACAACGAAATTTTCCAAATCTACCGCTCTGGGGGGATACGCATTTACACACGGCCATTTCATTTGATGCCGGTGCCTTTGGGGCACGGCTGCTGCCGCCCGACGCCTATCGTTTTGCCAAGGGTGAAGAGGTCATTTCATCGACGGGCCAAGCGGTAAAATTGTCCCGACCACTCGATTTCCTGGTAGTCGCCGACCATTCTGACAATATGGGTTTCTTTCCCAAATTACAGAGTGGTGCACCCTTTGTTATGGCAAGTGACTCAGGTCGCAGATGGCACGAAATGGTCACTAAAGGGGGGCAGGAAGCAGTAAAGGTCGCCGTCGAGATAATTGGGGCGTTTTCACAAGGTAAGTTTCCTGAGGAATTGAAGTCTTTACCTGGCTCGAGCATCTATCGCTCTACCTGGGACGACATCATCAATGCCGCCGAGTCCGCCAATGACCCCGGTCGCTTTACTGCTTTTATCGGCTATGAATGGACCTCGCTGATAAAGGGCAACAATATGCACCGCGTGGTCATGTACCGCGATGACGCAGACCGGGCCAGATTGTTGGAACCCTATACAACGATGAAACCGCTCGGTAGCCCAGATCCGATCGACCTATGGAAATGGATGGATCGGTACGAAGAAAGGACTGCCGGTCAAGTTCTAGCCATCGCACATAACGGAAATCTAAGCAACGGTCTTATGTTTCCAGAAACAAAGGCCCTAGGTAAAAAAATCGACAAACACTATATCGAGACTCGAGCCCGTAGAGAACCGCTTTATGAAGTCACACAAATAAAAGGAGACGGCGAGGCCCACCCCTTCTTATCGAAGACTGATGAGTTCGCCGACTATGGTACCTGGGACCAGGGCAACCTGGACCTGAGCGAGATGAAAAAAAACGAGATGCTTCGGTTTGAGTATGCCCGTTCAGCACTAAAAACTGGACTACGTATAGAAGACAAGCTCGGTACAAATCCCTATCAATTTGGCATGATCGGGTCCAGCGACAGTCATACGGCACTGGCGGCAATAGAAGAAGACAGCTACTTTGGCAAACATTCAGGCACCGAACCCAATAAGGATCGCTGGAAACACCCCATGGCCAAGATGGGCGATAAGGAATATAAAGGTTATTCCCCACTGGCATCAGGTTGGGCCGCGGTTTGGGCCGCGGAAAATACCCGTGCATCCATCTTTGACGCCATGATGCGCAAGGAGACCTATGCCACGACCGGTAGCCGTATGATTGTGCGTTTCTTTGGGGGTTGGGAATTCGACAAAAAAGATGCGAATAACCGTCTGCCCGCCCGCGTAGGTTATACCAAGGGTGTGCCCATGGGTGGCGAGCTATCTGAAGCTCCCAAAGATAAACTAGCGCCCACCTTTCTCGTCGCAGCGCTAAAAGACCCTATCGGCGGTAACCTGGATCGCATACAAATCATTAAGGGCTGGGTAGATTCAAAAGGAAAAATGCATGAAAAGGTCTACGACGTGGCCTGGGCAGGTGATCGCAAACCCAATGGCAACGGAAAATTACCTTTGGTGGGTAATACTGTGGATGTTGCCGATGCCAGCTGGACCAATACGATTGGCAATTCCGAGCTTATCACCGTGTGGAAAGACCCGGATTTTAATGCCAAGGAAAATGCCTTCTATTATGCACGCGTCATAGAGATTCCCACGCCTCGCTGGACCGCCTACGATGCTAAATACTTTAAGGTCAAGATGCCGGCGGAAGTCCCAATGATCACGACGGAACGCGCCTACACCTCACCGATATGGTATAAGCCGAAGAAGTCATAATTTTAATTTGATCACACTAAACAGTAAACGGGGCATCGTGCCCCGTTTACCTTTGTGATGGGATGCCTACTTTATCGAAAAATTATGGCATCGGGATACAACGCCCAATGGACCCAGGCGCACAGACGCTATTGTCTATCCAAACAGCCATATCTAGTTTAGCGCCCTCAAAGTTGACACCCTCAATATTTGCACCCGTCATGACCACATGACTAAGATTAGCCCCATTTAAATTTGCGTTGCTCAAATTAGTCTCATTGAGTATGGCAAAGCTCAAATCGGCATGACTTAAATCGACCCCAGAAAAATTGGCATTGCGTAACACCGCACCGACCAATACCGCTCTTTGAAATTTCGCCGCAACCGCAGAACTATTGGCAAAATTTGCGTAGGACATATCTGCGCCGATTAAGATGGTCTCCGTTAGATTAGCGCCACCAAATGAGACGCTGCGTAGCTTTGCCCCCGCAAGGCTTATTCCGGCAAGGTCGACACCCTCTTTGCCACAATTGTTCCAGTCAACATTCGGGCTCGGCCCGGACAAACACTTGGTGAATAAATGTTGTGACGAATTGTCTGGTCTGAAAAACACCGAAACGAATATGACCGCTAGCATAATGATCGCCAGAATCATTATACGAAACCGTGGGGAACCCACGTGGTTTTTTACAGAATGACTATAGGCCGTTTTAATTGCGCGATGCCGAACGGTTGCCTCGTCTTCAACTACACGACGTTCTTTACTGCCATCATGCGCCCTTACGACTTGACCTCTCTGATCACTACTTCGGTCGGATGAGTAGCGCGTATCTGAACGTCGATCACCGGAGCGTCTTTCATCCTCGCGCATAAAGGCAATATTGAGTCGCTGTTCATTCTCTGGCACAGATAAATCGGTGTTCATCTCTTTTGGGAATAAATCTGATCGCTCAGAAACTTGATTCCACTCGATCTTATCACTACTCAATTCATCTGAATGCAGAATACGCCCCAGTAATATATGGCGCCGTATCATTCCCAAAGGAAAAGGACCGCGTATATTTTCACCACGGCGGGTATACCAGAGTTGATTTTGCTTATCTGTCACCGCCGATTTC
>JBGMRO010000178.1:0-7515 GCA_048061555.1 Thiohalomonadales bacterium
ATGACGCAATTGTCCTTTTTCCTTTCAACAAATTAAAAGTAACAAAGTAGAACTAATTAGCGCCCCAAAACCTTTGTAGGCGTCGCTGCAATGTGTCTATTCCACGAGATTCGACCAGGGTTTGTACCTGCTCAGAGAGATCTTTGCGATAGTCGTAGATCGATAACGCCTCGATAGCATGGCCGGCGGCATCAATATCCTCACCACTAATTGCCGCAATCAAAAAATCTAATCCTGCCTCAAAGCCACTCAAGGCCATTGCTTGAAAGAGCGCATTTTTGTGTGGATGAAATTGTGCTTGTGCCTCGGCGGCGATCAATAATATTTCCGATGCCTCGGTGGAGCGACTCTCTCCAAGAGCGATTGCTGCCGCAGGATAATAGCCATCATTTCCTGAAGGCGATAGAGAAATATTTTCTCGAATATAGGCCGCTACAAAATCTAAAGAAGCTTCAAAATCCACCTTCAATAACGAGCTAAAAGCCTGCGCAATCACCTCGGGTTCTTCGTCACCTTGTAAAATTTTATGACGTATGGCTAATTCAGCTTGAAAAGGCTGGGCCATTTCCATCGCCCTTAATGCGCCCATTCTGACCTGATATTCAGGATCATGCAGTACGCTAAGTAATTCCAACATCATACGATAATCGTTTGAGGCGGCTATGCCATAAGCACAGGTGCAACGTAATTCTACCGCAGAATCTGTATAGCCACCCCAGCCAGGTTCCCGCTGAAAATAACGGCTACCCTCGAGATAAAACGAGGCGTTGTCATAGTCCAATTCATACAAGGCCTTGGCGATTGCCCTTTTGGCGACACATGTTTTATCTTTCTCCAAGGGTTTGTCCAAAAATAATGGATAGGCCTCCGTTAAAATTGGAATTAAATCGTAACACAAACTTTCACCACACCAACGTGCAGCGCGAGCGACCAGGAAATTATTCTTTTCCTTCAACGCCTTGCTGATAGCCTTCATTATCGCTGTTGCCTCACCGTTTTCGATAATATCGCCAAGCTGTTGGATTTTTTTGTCTATTCCTTTGGATGTCATGAGTATTAAACCTGTGTTTAAATACAATGTTGACAAATTATTGTCTATATTTCCTGATGTATACTTACGTTAACAGTTACTTAGCAGAATGTCTTGTCAATTACTCTAGTGTTATATTCACATAAATTTTACAAAAATAATTGGCTTATACGCTTTCAAGTTTCACCCTGCCTGGACGATGCAGTGCTTAGAACCCTTTAACAATAGGCATAAAAAGTGAAAAAAATTATCTATCTTTTGCTACTTGGTGTGTTCGCTAACGTGAGTGCTATGGAACGTTCTGCGGTTGCTGTAGGTTTTGAAGATGACTATATGTTACAGGATCGTTTTAAACTCTACATGGGTAAAGCAGTTAAAGGCCAAGCACGGGCGCAGTATTCCGTGGGTGAGATGTTAGAAAAAGGTCGTGGCACGCAGGTCGATGCGAGTGGTGCATACGACTGGTATAAAAAGGCCGCAGAACAACGCCACATTAAGGCCCAGTTTAAGCTAGGTTACATGCAATATTTTGGATTGGGGGTACAAAAAAATATAAACAAGGCATTTAAGCAACTGCAACATCCCGCAAACAAGGGCAACGTCAGGGCACAATATTATCTCGGCAAATTGTATGCAAAAGGCCACGGTGTTGCACAAGATCCCAAAAAGGCCATCATCTGGTACAGTCGAGCCTCAATCGGTGGTTTTGCCCCAGCCGAAGAGGAACTGGTGATTATCAAAAAATTGATGGCCAAAATCGATGAGACACGTAAGCTCGCTAAGAAACCAAAGCAAAAATCAAAATCGCCCCCGATACGCATCGCCAAGGCAGACATCACTAAAAATGTCTTCAAGCCCACAAAAATTGAGATTATGGCATCGAGACTCAAACAAGTCGTTACGAATATTCAAATCGGCGGTTGGAAAAATCGTAAACGGCCTGCGGAATTTCTTCCATCCAAGATAACCAGCTGTACACAAGCAAGTGATTCAATGATGGAATGTCTATCGAGAAGACTATTGCGCAATAACGGTAGCGCCGACATCATCTATATCACCAAGGCGTTACTGTTTGATATCAACGACGCAGGCGAATTTAAGGTCGCTTACCGAAACAACGTCTTGGATGTTATTGAACATGATGTTTCCGACGACGAAGATAGCGAAGATCTTGAAGATGAAGAAGACACCGATGAGGAAGACGAGGCTGATAGTAAACCTCGAAAATCAACCGTAAAAAAAGGCTGGCAAGAAACAGAACACCAACTAGAGTGCAAAATCAAAACAGAAGGTAGTATTAGTTGCGTGAAAAACAAAATGCGTAAATTGCTGTATAAACGTAAGCTGGATACTTAGCACTCGCACCATAACGGCCCATATTTACGCTATCGGTATTTCTAAACAACCACCCGAAACCGAAAACCTTATTTTGTTGCTTTTATAACACTGCCCACCTTGAGATCAAAACGATCACGGGCACTGGCTTGGTTACAGGCGATTTCTACTAGCCCATTGGCGTTCTCATACCAAAAACCGGCACCTACGGCGACCTCCGAATAGGTACGTGCATAGGCGATATGATGATTATTGATCGTCAATTGTGTATTGGGTGTTACCTGGCTCGCCGCTATACCCGAGATCGCATTGCCATAATGGTCGATATAAATAATCGCCTTGTGGTCGTTTGGCCAAGTGGGGTCAATGACGGATTCACTGTCTAACGGAGTTCCCGGTGTGTGTTCTCCCAAGGCAATCCTGGCCGCAATCGGCGCAAATAGGTCGCGTCCATGAAAGGTATTCGACAATCTATCGGGACGCCAATCAATCTGCCAACATTCAATAAAACGAGGGTCTGCCGCCTGTAAGGCGACCCTGTTAAAGAGTCCATTGTCGGGTCCGACGTACCATCGTGCATCGATACGCAGTACTATAGCCCGACGTGAACTCGCCCCAACGCCCGGATCTACCACCGCTAAAAAGACACTGTCCGCGGGAAACTCGTTCACATAGGCCGCCAATAAATAAGCCGACGCCCTAGGATCAAACATAGGTGCATTATTGAACAGATCGATAACTGGCACTGACGGCGCCAATTGTACAAGAACATTTTTGACTTGCCCAATATAGGGGTCGCGATTACCAAAATCAGTAAATAACACAATCATAAATATCTGGACCTACATTGCTCTACATAACGCCCTAGTAACTACTCACCCTACTGAGCGCTATCTCGTTGCTAGACGGGATCGATCTGGAACGAAGGAACAGTATCCGGGGCTGAAGCCCCAGCTCCAACGCCAGCTCAGTTTGCGCTTATTCAGTTTCATGCAAACCCTCCCTTTTTGGAAGTGAGGCTTTAGCCTCGCACTGTTTCACGAATCACGAATTACGAATCACGATTCACGATTCACGATTTATATCGCGTAGGATCGTCAACCCCGGCCGCAGCAAAACCCTCTGCGCGTATTCGACAGGAATCGCATTGCGCACATGCCCTACCTGATTCGTCCGGGTCGTAACAAGAGATGGTAATCGCATAATCAATACCCAATGCTAATCCGGTTTGAATTATTTGAGACTTTGACAGCTCGATGAGTGGGGTTTGTATTCTGAATTTGCCGCCCTCGACACCGAATTTTGTAGCTAAATTCGCCATGGTTTCATAAGCATGAATATATTCTGGTCGACAATCGGGATAACCCGAATAGTCGACTGCATTGACACCAATAAAAATATTGCTGGATTGTAATACCTCGGCCCAAGCCAAGGCACAGGAGAGAAAGACCGTATTTCGTGCGGGCACATAAGTAACCGGAATACCCTCGGTGGTCGCTTGTTTCGGTATATCGATCGCCGTATCAGTCAATGCCGACCCACCGAATTGCGCCAGGTCAAGTTTCACCACCTTGTGTTCGATGACGGGCATAGCCGCGACAATCGTCGCGGCGGCCGCTAGTTCGCAAAGATGTGTTTGACCGTAGTCAAAACTCAAGGCATAACAGTCATATCCCTGCTGCTTCGCGATTGCCAAGGTCGTGGCGGAATCGAGCCCACCCGAAACGAGTATTACCGCCCTAGCCTTCATTTCCCCTCACAATTTCCCCATAGTTTTTTGTGCATCTGTAGTTGAAAACGTACCGCCAGACGGTTTTCCAGAATGAGTTCCGCCAGGGCCGTTTCAGTTAGCTGGTCAGCTTTAATGGCGTTTGGCAGATCAAGCCCCATCCAGGATACGGGAGCAAACAAGATTTCACAGCGATCAGTGAGTTGATATTGTTTCACTATCTCGCAGGCCCAGGTAAAATCCGCCCGGGTTGCAATGACAAATTTCACCTGATCTCGCTGGGTAAGATGATCGATATTGGTATAGAGGTTTTTCTCTAATTCCGCCGACGAAGGTGTCTTCAAATCTACGATACGATAAATACGTTCATCGATCGCCGCAATATCCATCGCCCCACTGGTCTCTAAGGAAACCACAAAACCTTCATCACACAGACGGACCAGTAAATCCTTGCAGTGAACCTGCGCGAGAGGCTCCCCACCTGTCACGGTAACGTAGCGGGTATGATACGACTTTACCGATTGTAATATCGTGTCGATGTCATATTTCTCCCCGCCTTGAAACGCATAAGCTGTATCGCAGTATAGACAACGTAACGGGCAACCCGTCAGGCGTACGAAGACCGTCGGCAGGCCCACAAACGTGGTCTCGCCTTGTAGAGAATAGAATATTTCGGAGATTCGTAGTTGATGATCGGCCATGATTAAAATTCACATCCCGTAACCCGGCGTGGTACCGTATCATTAGAATTGAGGGAATAGCGTAAACCTAGATTAAAGTCGACTAATTTGAACTCTTAATCGATATTAGACGTTTTTTTGCTAACCGGGAAGCGGTGGCGCTGGGGTATTTTTTCACTATGGTTTCTAGTGCTGCTATCGCCTGTTTTTTGTTGCCGAGTTCATAATAGGCGTAACCCGTCTTCAATAGTGCATCAGGTACCTTTGAACTACGCGGGTAGTTTTTTATGACCTTCTTAAATTGCGCAATAGCAGCATTATACTGGCGTTGAACATATTTGGCCTCACCCAACCAATATTGAGCATTAGCGGCGTAGCGTGCATCTGGATAGGCCTCAAGGAAGGCCTGAAATGAAGCGGAAGCCATAGTAAATTTACCATCCTTGAGTAAATTAAAGGCACGTTCATAGGCATCCCGTTCGAGCTTAGAACCTCTACTGGCGGTAGTCGTCGGTGTGCGCCCGGTGGCACTGGCCGAGTTTCTATGGGGTATGCTCGGATTTATCGTAGACTGCCTGATGTCCCCGCCCCCCGAATTCGCCATCGGCGAAGTCCTAGCGGCCGCCATTGTGGCACTGGTAACCACCGCTGCTGGGTTTACAGAGCCATTAGCCTGGTTTACAGAGAGAGCGCTTGTTGAAGACACAGCACCGCTTTTTTCCATCCGACTCAAACGTCGATCGGTATCCAAATAAAGCTCCCGTTGACGTTTTTTCATGGTATTGAGTGTATGCGTCAAGACCTCGATATCACCCGTTAAGGTACGTACCTCTTGTCGCAGGTTGTTAAGGCGATTTAAAAGATCCAAGGAACCTTGGCCCTGTAAAGATCTCTCTAAACGGGTTAATCTTTCGATAAGCGCCTGTTGCTGCTGAGCTGTACGTTGTCCCGTCGCAGCGCCATCAATCACCGGTGCCGCAGCATACAACACAGTCGAGAAAAATAGTGTATTAACGACCATTAGGCGGATACAAACCGACAGTACGACGGCAATCATAGATTGCCGTCTGTCTCTCAAAGATAAGGGTTTCATAGTAAACAAATGCGTACAATCAACCTCTAGCGCCTAAAACTCGATTAATAGACAAATACCGCGCGTCGATTCGCCGACCATGCATCTTCCGAATGCCCCAATTGTGCTGGACGTTCCTCACCATAACTGACGACTTGAATCTGACTATCGGCAACGCCATTGGCGAGTAACATGCGTCGCACGGCATCTGCGCGTTGCTCGCCTAGGGCGATATTATATTCGCGTGTACCACGCTCATCGGTATTACCTTCGAGGGTAATAATACGCGAACCATTGCTAGCCAAATAATTGGCATGCTCACGTATCATATCAATGGAGTCACCACGAATTTGGGAACTATCGAAGTCAAAATAGACGATACGCTGGGATAATAGACCCGCTTCTAAGGGATCCACCTCCACAGGTTCAACCTCTGCAGGCTGTGCTACCGGCTCCGGCGGCGCGGGCGGCGGTACAATAGATTTAGTCGGTGCTGTCTCCTCTGGTTTTACAGCCTCATCACCACCACATCCCTCAAGGACCAAGAGCATCACAGGTATGAGCACCAGCGACATTTTGGTAATACTTTTCATTATTATTCACTCCTTATCTAATATTCAAGGGAGACCACGCGGGACTCCGCACATCACCTGCATAATCCAAACTTTGTTTAAATCTACCATCAGTGGAGACCGTCGCTAATGTCTTGCGTTGGCCTACCGTTGTTGCATAAATTATCATGCCCGTATTTGGCGCAAAACTGGGGGACTCGTCCAAGTCGCCGTCCGTTAGAATCTGCACATTGCCACTCGCCATGTTCATTAACGCAATCTTATACTTACCCTCAATATTTTCAACCATTGCGAGCAATTTTCCATCAGAGGATACCACCGGTTTCGAATTCGACTTCCCCTCGAAGGTCAACCGCGACACCTTACCACCATTTGAAGGCATTTTGTACAGTTGTGGTCGCCCACTTCGGTCGGAGGTAAAAATAATCGACTTTCCGTCCGGTGTCCACACCGATTCGGTATCAATCGCCCAATGGTTTGTTAATTGTTTCAATCGCTTGGAGCTTAAGTTTAATCTATAAATATCAGAGTTGCCATGTAAACTGATGGTAAATGATAAATGTTTTCCATCAGGCGACCAAGCCGGTGCCCCGTAGAGTCCTTCTTTTATGGTGGTCACTATGGTACGTCTGGCGGTACGCCATTCTTGAATAATCACTTTCTGCTTACCTCCACCACCACCTTCTAATGAGGCATACGCGATGCGTTTGCCATCCGGTGACCATGATGGCGACAAAATGGGAAATTTGGAGCCGGTCAGCTTTTGTGGTCGTTCACCATCGAAATCCGCCATCCACAATGTATAACTGGTGTCTCTTTCACTGGCGCGAAGCGAGGTGATATATAGGATATAAGTCGAGAATGCACCCGGTTCGTTGAGTAGTTTTTCATAAATTAGGTCACTGATTTTATGTGCCGTAGTCCGTAGGCTCTTGCTATTGGTATTGATGCTAAACGCCGCGAGCTTCTTGGCCTTAAAGACATCAAACAACCAGAAACTGACCTTATATTTGTCATCACCGACTTGTTCAATTTGTCCGATGACCAGACTTTCAGAACCCAGCACACGCCAATTCCGAAATTTTATATCAGACTCT
>JBGMRO010000179.1:0-1996 GCA_048061555.1 Thiohalomonadales bacterium
ATTTTATAGTAGATAACAAAACCTTTGTGAGATGATTTAAAGTAACAAAGTAGAACTAGTCACCACAAAATATTAACGTCATCTCTTGTTAGGTCTTAAAATTAGCTAATATTATGGTGGGGTGAGTAGTTACCCTGCAATTTTTCTTAAAACAAAGATACAAACATTACAAAATGGTTACATTATAAAATTTTATTGGATTTTTTGGCATATTGTGCGATATTACATAAGAGACTACTAATATTAATTAATACTAGAATCTTAGAAAAAATATTTACCTTATACTATTATCAAATAAATAAGAATGAACAATAAAAAGTCTACTAAATAAGAAAATGTTGTTCCAAACCAGACAAATAATTAGTAAAAAGAAAGGCATAATATCCACATTGTTGTTTATCAGCATGTTGTTAATTGCGTTTTCCCCGTTAGTCAGCGCGCTTATACAGTCAAACCCAATAAACCCTAGTAACATAGTCAACAATAGCGGATCCGAAAAAGCTTATTCCGAAGTCTATTCGGGTGATGCTCGCGGCACGGTTACAATCCTCGCAGATACAACAGCCATCGTGAGTGCAGCCGTCACTGCTAATCCGCATTGCCTCTCCATGGCACAAGGCAAACAGTCCTGTAAGGTTGTTTGCTGTCCAACTTTAGTCCACATAAACTCCCCCACAATAGCTCATCCAACCAACGAGACACATAAAGTGCTCGCCACTGTAAGTCATTATATTGTCACCTTACCTACCGAAATAAAACCTCCCAAACTTTCGTTTGCTTGATATCGCCCTAGTCGATATCCCCTATTTGTAGTTCAATTCTGTAATTCGAATCGACAGTACGGCTACAAATCTATTCATCCTGTTTTATAACAATCATCCTAGGAAATTCTAGGGCTATCGCGCGTTATTACGTAAATTGATACGTGGGTTGTTGTATGCGGACGTAATACAAATAAAAGAAGTATTGTATGGAGACACTCCATGTTCAAAATGAAACAAAGCAACTTAATAGTTGGTGTTTTTTTATTAGGTTGCGCACAAGTCGTGCTGGCTAGCACTGATGGTTCCCAAGAAACATCGAAGGCAAAACCCACCGCATCTATTTCAACTGCGACTGCGCATGAGAATGGATTTTTAAGCCTACAAGCTGCAGTCGATGAAGCACTTGCCAGTAACCCGGGATTGGCAATGATGCAGGCACGGGTACAAGCCTTGGCTGCGATTCCATCGCAACGAGCCACTCTGCCCGATACGAGACTCATACTTAACGCGATGGCCCTGCCGGTAGACAGTTTTGACCTGCAACAAGAACCCATGACCCAGTTACAAGTGGGTTTTAGCCAGATGCTTCCCTATCCCGGAAAATTGGCCCTGCGCGAAACTATCGCCGAATACCAGAGAGATACCGCTGATTGGGATCAGGCGGAAATGCGCCTAACACTGGCCAGTGGTGTCAAGACAGTGTGGTGGAACATCTATTATCTGGACCGAGCGTTAGAGACTATAGAGCGAAATAAACAACTCATGCGGCAACTAATTGAGGTGGCAAAGACCAAATATAAAGTCGGCAAAGGTCTGCAACAGGACGTCTTGTTGGCGCAATTGGAGTTATCCAAACTGGAAGATAAAGCCATTGTTCTACGGGGTAAACGCGCTAATCAGGTTGCACGCATGAACGCCCTGCTAGACCGCTCCATGGAAGAGCCGGTACTGATTACTACTAAGCCAGCCGGTGACTTGGTCGCGCTGGAAGATGAACCGCATATGCGAAAATTGGCCAATGAAAAACGCCCGTTTTTGTCACAGAAACAATCCGTTATCGATGCCGCCCAGGCCCGCTTAAAGCTGGCCAAAAAGGATTATTACCCAGATTTCAAACTCGGTGCCGTCTACGGTTTTCGTGATGGTAATAATATGGATGGCAGTCCACGCAGTGACTTTCTCTCGGTTATGTTTAGTATGAACTTACCGTTTCATACCGACTCACGCCAAGA
>JBGMRO010000179.1:2096-7500 GCA_048061555.1 Thiohalomonadales bacterium
CGTATACAAATCACCTTATTTAACTATGAAATTCGTTATTGGAAGGCCATATCACAGGGTAATCAAGCCTTGGCACGACTGATAGCCGCCACCGGGCAACAGATTTTATGAAATATTTTACAGATACTCTAATTTTTTATTATCACACGATCTTCCTACTTGAGGAAAAATAATGAACAAACAAATAATGATAATTTCTATCCTAGTCGCCTTAACGGCTGGATTGGGCGGTGGCTATTGGATAGCCTCGTCGACATCACAACCGGTATCACTGCAAAACTCACAGGCTCAGGACGAAAAAAAACCCCTATTTTATCGTAACCCCATGAACCCGAGCGTCACATCGGCGGTACCCGCACAGGATGCGATGGGTATGGACTATGTCCCGGTCTATGCGGAAACGGACAAACCAGCAGAACGCAAGATACTGTTCTACCGCAGCCCTATGAATCCATCGGTGACTTCAGCGGTGCCTGCAAAGGACTCTATGGGCATGGACTATGTGCCCGTCTATGCAGACATCGATGACGGTGCCGATCGGGCTAGTGACCCCAGCGGAACCGTACGCATCGATCCTGTCACGGTACAAAATATCGGTGTGCGCACCGTCAAGGCGAAACAACAGGAATTAAGTCGTACGGTACGGGCCGTTGGCCGGGTGGCCTATGATGAAGGACGTCTGTCAAAACTACATCCGAAAACGAAGGGGTGGATCGATACACTCATGGTCAATAAAACGGGTTCGATCGTCAAAAAAGACGATATTTTACTCAGTATCTATTCACCCCAACTCGTATCTAGTCAGGAGGAGTATCTACTCGCATTGAAAAACAAAAAGGTATTGTCCGACAGTAATTTCGAGGATATACGTCAAGGCGCTTTGGACTTAGTCACCACGGCAAGAGAACGATTAGAATTATTAGATGTACCGAGTCATCAAATCAAGGAACTGGAAGAGACGGGAGAAATCAAGAAAAAAATTCATATACATTCACCCTTTAACGGTATTGTCATGAAGGTCGGCGCCCGTGTCGGACAGTACGTAACCCCCACCACGCAGCTTTACATGTTGGCAGATCTATCCAAGGTTTGGGTATATGTGGATGTCTATGAATATGAATTACCCTGGATCAATGTCGGTGACAAAGTTGATATGCGACTGACCGGCATCCCCGGAAAGGTCTTTAACGGCCGCCTGGGTTATATATATCCTTACGCCGAGGCCAAGACCCGTACGATCAAGGTACGCCTGGAGTTCGATAATTCAAAGCGTGAGTTAAAACCCGACATGTTTGCCGATGTGGTTATTCATGCTAGTCGGCAGGTTAACGCGATCACCATCCCATCGGAAGCCATCGTACGTTCAGGGACTCGTGAGCAGGTATTTATCGTTCGAGCGCCAGGAAAATTTGAACCGCGTGAAGTGAAATTGGGCGTATCGACCGACGGCGTAACACAAATAATTGAAGGTGTGCAGGTCGGCGAAGAAGTCGTCGCCTCGGCGTTATTTCTGATTGACTCGGAGTCCAAACTACGTGAGGCCACCGCCAAAATGATCGAAGCGAACAAACAACCTAGCAAGACCGAATCCATGCAGAACATGGCAACGACACCAGACGTACAACAAAAAGCACACAGCGATACCGAGGGCGACCAACATGATTAGGGCGATCATAGAGTTATCACTACGTAATAAATTTCTGGTATTAATTGCCACGGCACTGATAATACTAGCCGGTCTTTTGGCTCTAAAAAATACCCCGCTGGATGCGATCCCCGATCTTTCCGACGTACAAGTTATTGTATTTACCGAATACCCAGGACAGGCACCACAAGTGGTAGAAGATCAAGTCACCTACCCATTGACCACGGCGATGTTAGCGGTACCCTTTGCCAAGGTTGTGCGTGGTTACTCATTTTTTGGCTTGTCCTTTGTCTACATTATTTTTGAAGACGGCACCGATATGTATTGGGCACGCTCTCGCGTGCTGGAATATATCAACTATGTCAGCGGTCGATTACCGAGAGGCGTAACACCTTCATTGGGGCCTGACGCGACCGGGGTCGGTTGGATCTACGAATACGCCCTGGTGGACAAATCGGGTAAACACGATCTGGCAAAACTTCGTTCACTGCAGGATTGGTATTTACGTTATCCATTGCAAACTGTACCGGGTGTATCGGAAGTAGCATCCATCGGCGGTTTTGTAAAACAGTACCAGGTAGAAGTTGATCCCAACGCATTGGCATCGTATAAAATTCCGTTACAGAAGGTCATACGCGCGATTAAACGTTCGAATAGTGATGTGGGTGGACGACTTATCGAAATGTCCGAGACCGAATATATGGTACGCAGTAAAGGTTACATTAAATCGGTCGACGACCTCAACAGTATACCGGTGGGTATCGATGGCAACGGTACACCTATTCGTCTGCGCGATATTGCCAATGTACAGCTCGGGCCCGAGTTGCGTAGAGGCCTGGCGGAACTCAATGGCGAAGGAGAAGTCGCCGGTGGCATCGTAATTATGCGTTATGGAGAAAATGCCCTGGCGACAATTGAAGGGGTTCGTGCAAAACTCGCAGAATTAGCCGAGGGTTTGCCAGACGGTGTAGAAATCGTCACTGCCTACGATCGTGGTGATCTGATCGAACGTGCGGTCGATAATCTTAAAGAAAAATTATTTGAAGAATTTATCGTTGTTAGCCTAGTCTGTATATTATTTCTATTGCATGCACGCTCGGCCCTGGTTGCTATTGTGACCCTACCCATTGGTATTTTAATGGCCTTTATCGTCATGAATTTGCAAGGCCTAAACGCCAATATTATGTCGCTAGGCGGTATCGCGATTACCATTGGGGCCATGGTGGATGGGGCGATTGTAATGATCGAGAATGCCCACAAGCATCTCGAGGTCGCAGTGAAGCGAAAAGGCGCGCAGCTCGATACACAGGAACGATGGCGGGCGGTGCTGGACGCCTCACGAGAGGTGGGGCCGGCACTATTTTTCTCCCTAATGATAATTACCGTCTCGTACCTGGCCATTTTTACCTTGCAGGCTCAAGAAGGACGTCTGTTTAAACCCTTGGCCTTTACTAGCACCTATGCCATGGCGGCATCGGCCATCCTGGCGGTGAGCCTGGTACCGTTACTGATGGGTTACTTTATTCGAGGTAAAATCATGCCGGAGGCCAAAAATCCGGTCAACCGCTTGTTGCATTTTTTACATTCGCCCGCGTTAAATATCACCTTACGTTGGCGCAAGTCGACGGTAATGATATCGCTATTATTACTGTTGGGCGCGAGCTATCCGATGTCGCAATTGGGCTCCGAGTTTATGCCACCCTTGGACGAAGGCGATATTTTATACATGCCAACCACCTTCCCCGGCATCTCTATCACCAAGGCCAAGGAGCTGTTGCAACAGACTGACAAAATTCTCAAGACGTTTCCAGAGGTCGAGTCTGTCTTTGGTAAGGTGGGTCGTGCCCAAAGCGCAACCGATTCAGCACCATTAGCAATGATAGAGACCATAATCAGGCTGAAACCTAAGGCAGACTGGCCAGACCCCGAAAAGACCAGCCAAGACCTGATGAAACAAATGGATGCCGCGATTAACTTTCCCGGACTCGCCAATGCCTGGACGCTACCGATTAAGACGCGCATCGATATGTTGTCTACCGGCATAAAGACCCCCATCGGTATCAAGGTTAGCGGTCCTGACCTAAATGTACTCGGGCGTCTTTCCGAAGAAATAGAACAGGCCATGAAGACCATACCCGACACCCTATCGGCTTTTGGAGATCGAGCCGTGGGCGGTTATTTTCTCGATTTTGATATTGATAGAGAAGCTGCCGCACGATATGGCCTCACGATCGGTGATGTGCAGGATGTCATAAAGTCAGCAATTGGTGGAATGAAGATCACCCAAACGGTGGAGGGACTCGAACGTTATCCGGTTAATTTACGCTACCCGCGTGAATTGCGTGATGATCCGGAACAACTTAAGCGCGTCTTGATTCCGACACCGACCGGACTGCAAATACCGCTTTCTCTAGTGGCGGACATTCGCCTAAGTCGTGGTGCGCCGGTGATCAAGAGTGAAAATGCCAGACCCAACGCCTGGATATACATCGATATCAAGACTTCCGATATCGGTGGATATGTGGTCGAAGCTAAACGCGTCCTAAACGAAAAAGTCAAAATTCCAGCCGGTTACACCGTTACCTGGTCCGGTCAATTTGAGTATATGGAGCGTGCCGCTAAACGTCTGCGCTTGGTAATCCCATTGACACTATTGATTATCTTTATACTGTTATTTTTTAACTTTCAAAACATCACCGCCCCGCTGGTGGTCATGTTATCTATCCCCTTCGCTTTAGTGGGCGGCATCTGGATGATCTACTGGTATGGTTTTAATATCTCGGTGGCGGTAGCGGTAGGTTTTATCGCCCTGGCCGGGGTCGCCGCAGAAATCGGTGTGCTGGTGCTCACGTTTATTAATCAATCGGTACAAAATTACCGCCACGAGAAGGGTTTAAAAGCGAGAGAAGATGGCCTATTACAGCATAGTATTTTTCTGCAAGCTGAGGAAATCACCGCCGCCGTACATCGAGGCACTTCGGAGCGTGTGAGACCGATCGCCATGACAGCCGTAGCAGTCATTTCTGGCTTATTACCGATTATGTTTGGTACCGGCACCGGTTCAGAGGTGATGCAGCGCATCGCGGCACCGATGGTGGGCGGCATGATAACCACGACATTGATGTGCCTGGTGGTCTTACCGGTAATCTATGGCTGGTTATTACAATGGAAAGAAAGGCGGGCGATTGCCGAGGATGCAAGAAATGAAGCACCGCTAACTCCAAAACCCGTGCTTTCATAAACGCAGCGCAGTTATACCCATTAATAAATCTATTTATTCAGGAAGAGATAGGAGAAACAACATGAACTATCAAAAAGTAACGGCCATTGTTCGCAGCGATGTAATCGATCAGGTAGAAAAACGCCTACACGATATCGGGGTCCCTGGCATTAGCGTTTCCAAGGTCAAGGGTTACGGTGAATACGCAGATTTTTATACACACGATTGGTTGGTGAGTCATGCGCGTGTTGAGATCTTTACCGACGAGTCAAAATCGGAGATTATAGCTGAGGCCATCATGGAAAGCGCACACGGCGGTATGGCGGGTGATGGCATTGTCGCGATTACCCCGGTGCTTAAACTTTATCATATACGACATCGTAAGGCGGTGGAATCTGAGGGTAGTTAGATTTAATTATTGGTAACTACTCATCCCCATAATATTGGCTAATTTTAAGACCGAACAAGAGATGACGTTAATATATTGGTGTTGATATCTAGATTGGCATGTGGGCACAAAAAGATGTGCCCACCCTACA
>JBGMRO010000180.1:0-7495 GCA_048061555.1 Thiohalomonadales bacterium
TTTGTGCTTCAAGCAGGCTGTCTATGTAGGCATAGTTTCCGTTACCCACATCGGCCAATTGTTCCATTAAAACATCATTGTAGTTACCACTGCCGAAACCAAGGGTGGTCAGACTGATGCCCGTGGACCGCTGGTTCTCGATGAGATCCTTGAGTGCCTCAAGATTAACAGTACCGACATTGAAGTCGCCGTCGGTGGCCAAAATTACTCGGTTGATGCCATCTTTAATGAACGACTGTCGAGCAAGTTGGTAGGCGAGGCGGATACCCGAGGCACCATTGGTGGAACCACCCACCGAGAGATTTTGAATCGCGGCCAGAATCTCGGCCTTGCGATTTCCCCTGGTAGGCTTTAGTGCCACGCCACTGGCACCCGCGTATACCACGATGGCGACCTTGTCTTGCTGGCGCAGTTTGTTCACTAGCAAGCTAAAGGCATTTTTTAACAACGGTAATTTGTCGACATTATGCATCGAGCCGGAGACATCGATCAAAAAAATTAGATTACTTGCGGGAAGTTCTTGCTGACTAATATCATAGGCATTGATGCCAATGTGTAGTAATTGCGTGGCCGAATTCCAGGGGTTCAGCCCTATTTCGGTGGTGATATTAAATGGCCGTTGACGGTCGTCGGGTTTAGGATAGTCATAAGAAAAATAGTTAATAAATTCCTCTATCCGTACAGCGTCTTTGACGGGTAAGCGGCCATCACGCAAGATGCGACGGACATGGGTATAACTACCGGTATCGACATCGATCGAAAAGGTGGAAACAGGCCGTTCTGCGGCGAGATGGATTGTATTGACCGCAAGGTGCTGGTATTTGTCCTGTTCAATCGAATCGGCCACTGGAATATGCGGGATGAAAGGAAAGATGTTCGATTGGAGTTTGTCTGATTCCTTGGCTACGAATTTTCTAGCGATCCGAGCGCGATTGGGTGCTTGCCGTTCTCCTTCGTATACTGGTTGGTTCTGAGTCAGATATTCGGTCTTCGGGCTTGCAGCCGTTTGGCTAGCGCTATCCTTGTTTTCCAATACGCTTGTCGTAGGTGCCTCGAGTGGGGGTTGTGGCACAAGCGTACCGGATGCGGAGATTTGGCCCGTGGATGGTGTCACAGACTGCGGTTGGCTCTTTAATGTTTGTTTATTTATACTCGTATTCACTAAATTTATTTTGGACGTCTGTTCTTGTGTGCTGCACGCACTTATTAGGACAACGAGGACGGTAGTTAAATAGCGGGATTTGGAAGCTATGTTCATGGCGGTACTCCTATTTATGGTGTTATTAGGTGTAACGCAGGCAAATGGAAAAGGGGTTAATGGGCCCCATATAAATAAATTTTTCGTGTATGTCGTGCGGGTGCTTACTATATATAATGTTGGGGATAAGGTTATGAGGTCGGGGATAAGGGTGATCTAGTCAATTTAGACCAAATCTTGCACAATAATTTACCCGGTCGATGGCATGGTGTTATCATAGGGTTCTCGCCAAAATCAGTGCAGACATTTATCATTATTTTATAGTAGCTTAAGGATTAAACTTGGCTCAGCAGTTGAGTCGACCTTCGTCGCGAGAACGTCTATAGCCATGAATATTAAAGGCTTTTCGAAAATCTATGCGATTCAGCTTAAAAAGGTGTCCGTGGTAGGTCCAAAAGATTTGTTAGGCTAAATTGGCAGCATATTTGCGCTGTGTTCACGCAACGTTAGAGGTAGAGTTGTACGAATGAAATCCAGAATTAAGAAAAAATCCACGTTATTAAGTCGTACGCTGAACTGTGTCATCGTTAGCTTATTAGTCTCCCTAACGACATTGGGGGTCATTGTAGGAATGAAAGTAGAAATGAAGGGGCCGGGGGCCTACTTGTATTTGCTAGCCATTGTGGGAGCGGTGATATACATCGTTAGTACGGTGATATTTGTATTGCTGTCTGCGAGACAAAATTCGTCTCGTCGTGCATAATTTTAGTACTGCGATCGGCTAGATCTTACACGCCGATGGATTTCATTATTTAACCCCGAATCCGTAAATAAGCATTTTTCGCATCAAGTGGTAGGCATCTTTATAGGGTACCGTTCCGTTTTCTCGTATTATTTCACGGCCTTCATCAGATGAAGCAAAGTCGATGAATTTCTGCACTTTTTTCGATGGAGTAGGGCCGGTGACTAGGTAAAGTGGTCTATAAAGCCCGTATTTTCCCGCTTTTACATTATCATAGGTCGGGATTTTACCGTCAAAGCCCATGATTTTAACTTGGCGTTTTCGCGCACTGCTGATCCCTGTGATGCCAAGTCCGAGCACGTCTTTTTCAATGGCTTTCTCCAAAGGGCCAGACGATTTCATTTTGTAGTTTGAAATAAATTTTTTGTGGCTATCTTGAAAAATGTATTGTCGTATCGCGTAGCCGACCCCAGAGATATTGCCGACGCGGGTGTATAAGTGGATGGGTTTATTAAGGCCGCCTATCTGCGCCCAATTAGTAATTTTTCCTGTATATATCTTGCGGATCTGACTAATGGTCAAGTTGGCCACCGGATTCGACTTGTGAGAAATGATCGCCAAAGCATCCCAGGCAATAGGGTGTAAACTCGCGTGTAATTCCAATGAGTTAGTCTCAGGCAAGGTCATACGGCAGGTGCCGCCCATGTCAATCTTTAAGCTAGCTGTCTTGCGAATACCCTTAGTGGCGCCGCCGCCTTCCAAGATTACCTTGACATGTGTTTTTTTCTCATAGGCTGTAGCAAGTTCCGCCATGAAGGCCTTTTTAGTGATGCCGCAACCGGCCCAGTGTATGGTATCGTTATCAGATAAGGCGAATAATTGTCCGCTAAAAAGAACGCCAATCAAGGCAATGACCTGTGCTCTAATGACCATCTACAATCTACTCCAGAGATAATTATGGGTGCATCGCTACGATATACCCATCACGAATAGGTTTCCCTGCAAATTGAACGTCCTATTTCCTCCGTGGCCGGATTGTAATTCCTCACAATAGGTCGACTATTACTCGTCATCACGCCTTGCCACGGAGTCAATATGACGCACCCTTTACTAGGGACATCTATCCGTGATGGGTATATTACGACTGATATTCCATTAGCTGATGTAATCTATAGGGATTCTTAGTAGTCATCATGGATTGGATTTACTCAGAACGCCTAGCCTCTACGTGTGAGGCGCCTATCGCCTTGTTGAACAATCGAATTGCCAAACAACGAAAAAATCTCTCTTTATGCCGAGACTTTGTCTAACCGATATGTGTATATAGAATACAACAATTATCAGTGAAAGAGCAATTCTTTGGGAGTAATTTCGGAATTAGTTTTTCAGGGGAGTATTGATCCAAGTCATGTTTTAAGTCATAAAGCTAATTTGCCAAATTTAAGCGGCGTTTCGGGCTTGAGCTATGCGATGACAACTCATAATTTATTGATTCAGGGTCATTTTTTCTTAGGGGGCAGAAAAGAGAGGGGCCTCATAACGAATGTAACGCGGGGTCACGCGCCGGTGGAGTTATTGTCTATAGATAGAAATGACTAATTTATAAATTTCATCAATGCGATGTGGGACACAATTTTGAGTCAATATCGTTGGTGCCACGATTTGGGTGGTTTTTCTAACCGCGTTTTGGTCTCTAGACTAAATCGCATGGTAGGTTATGCTCAGTGCAGCGGAAAATACCAGTAGATGCATGATAGATGCTTGGCTTGCCACCAAAAACATTAAGTATGCGGGTTTCAGTGCACCGTGACTTCGCAAATACAAAGCTCGGGATTGTGAGCAAAGCCGCTTAATTACCGATAAAAAAACTTTGAAGTTTATATAAATAATTGAAGCCAAGATTGCAGTTATCTGAATCCGCATTAGCATGATAAATATTTCCAAACCAATCGCATCTATAAACAGTGCAAGTACGGACATTTCTGGGTTGAGAATTATCACTAGGACTACTAAAGCGGTTGCGATTTTCCAAGTCTTTGTGATCAAGTTGTTTCGCATTACGTGGGTAAAAAATGGGTGTAGGAAAAAATAACCTACACCCAATTAAGATTCTAACATTTAGCTTGCTTTTCGATCAACAAGATTGGCCACTGTGCCGGATTGTATTTTTATTTTCCTTGGTTTCATTGCGTCTGGAATTTCGCGATGTAAATCTATATGTAAAAGACCGTTTTCAAGGTTTGCACCAGTGACTTTTACATGGTCAGCAAGCTGATATCTACGTTCGAAATTTCTAGCTGCGATACCACGATGCAGGTATTTTCGATCTTGCGCAGAGGCAGTTTTAGTACCGCTAACTTTTAAGGTGTTGTTCTCAGTCTCGATGCTGACTTCGTCTTCATTAAAACCGGCGATCGCCAACGATATACGATAGTTGTCTTCGTCGGTGACCTCGATATTATAAGGGGGGTAGCCTGTATTCTGCTCGCCACGAGTCGCTGCATCTAACATCGATGGTATGTGGTCGAAGCCGATAGAGGAACGAAATAAAGGTGTTAAGTCAAAGTTACGCATAGTCATATTCTCCTAAGTAAGCAATATGTGGGCGGCCTATCTAGTGTCAGTTTATAGTCAACGGACACTATTGGATGATCTGGCCTGAGTGTTGTAACCCTCGATGTCGAGCGGCTACAATCATATATATGAGGATGGAGTTTGGTTATTCAAGGGATATGGTTCGTGACAATATTTAGGCGAAATATAAAAGGTGAGCAAGCTTATCAAAAAAATATTAAACGATATGGTTGTGTTATTGTCTATTTCTCAATAACGCATTATGTTGATAGTGATAATATTAGCGTCATGGTGAAGTTGAATTAGGGTTTATATTGTGAACGAAGACGAAAATAACAATGACCGCCAAGCGATTTCTCAACAGAAACGATTAGGGTTTTTTATGGTCGTGGTGATGTGGATGACGGTGTTTGCTATTTTGGCATGGTTTTTTTCTGACAGGCTTGAAAAACAAAACAACCCGAATCAACAGGTACTTAGTATGGTCGACCGCGCCGGTAAAGCGACGGTTGAACTGAGACGAAATCGTCAAGGGCATTATATAGCGACGGGTAAAATTAATAATCAAGATGTCGTATTTATTATAGATACCGGTGCCACCGATATTGCAGTTCCGCAGACGCTTGCGGACAAACTGGGGCTTATTCCCGGTAGGCGCGGTGTCTATCAGACTGCAAATGGAAAAATCGAGGTTTTCTCGACGCGACTTGAATCAGTCGTACTCGGAGACATCGTAGTCAACAATGTTTCCGCATCCATAAATCCTGGGATGGATAGCGATGAAGTACTCTTAGGCATGAGTTTTCTTAAAAATCTAGAGTTTACCCAACGGGGAAATATACTTACCTTGCGCCAATTTTAAGGGCGCCATTTAGCCTGAGATCGAACGGCGATCGTTATGGAACGCTAATTGCTTTATGTATAGAACTTAAACAAGTTTGATGATAAGGAAATAGTACCTTCATCACACTCGCCCCAAGGTAATGCTATTTTTTTCAGACAACAGGGACTGTATTGTCACCCGCAAACGCTTAACGCGTATTTATTTAGTTAGCGAGGGATACTACAATAGGTAGAAAATGGATGGTTTGTCAACAAACCAAAAGGCGACAAAAATACATGCCGTTATATCTCAATAGTGCGAGTCTAGCAGACATATCCAAGGCGATTTCTGAAGCTAGCGAAGTCGTCATGTTGGCGTTTAACAGTCAACAGAGTTCCGAGGAGGCGGATGCGGTTAAGCCAAATATGATTACCACCGCACTAAGGCAACTCATCGATATCATGGCCATGATCGAGGTCGATCAAGCTACCGACATTGCATACAGTGATACTCTTGCGACCTTTCCAAAAGAACCGCTGTCTGAGATTGATATGTCCCCACTGAGTCGTACCGAGATATCCGAAATCGGAGACCACGGAATGTCGCTTGTGCAGACACTTAGCGAATGGGCGGAAAATCTAGCGCTGGGTATGCAGCAACAGCAATTACATGCGGTAATGGTGATTTTAGCGCTCTGGATCGCTAGGCACGGTGGATACATACGAAATCTTGATACGGTCGTCGATACGCTGGCAGATATCGCAAACAAAACCAGTGATGCTAAAATTTTGGCGGAGTTAAGCCACGTTATGGGAGAAATTATCGATGCGGTAGATATGAATAACCGGAACATCAATGATTCTATTAGGGGTTCACGCACACAGAGTTGGAAAATTTTAAATATCAATCGTGGGATTATCGCAACACGGACACACGACGCCAGTATCATGGAGCCTGTTTTCGAACAGCTTGTACATAATATCCCGGAATACGCACCGATATTTTTTGAGAAAGGAATTAGAGAGGTCGATACGCCAAATTATCCTGCGGATACTCAATCAATGATGATTCGATTTTATCAAAAATTCCACAGCCATACGCTACATTGATTAATTCTGAATTATCGCATTACTGGTTAAGATTTTATTGCGGTAAGTAAGTTGCACGCAAATTGCCAGTTTTAAAGCCGATGTTAACGATATTCATTTTTTCATATCGAATTAATTTTGGTGCTGGATTATTAGAAAAAGATAGTGCCGTACTCAATAAAGTTTTTTCGTTATTAACGATAATAGGGTAGGGTTTTTGCCAATGTTGGGTGCCACGCATAAATCGAAAGGCATGTGCTGCTGGCCAGTCGAGCGAGAGGTAAAAATCACTCGGAGATTGTGGTTGTGTAAAGTAGCTAGAGTGTTTTTCATCCTGTAAGACGCCGTTCGTTATATACCGCTGTAAAGTTTTTTTACTCATCAATACATTCAACAACATATCGATTGTTGCTAACGCTAAAATTGACTCAATTTCGGGGCAAGTATAACTTGCAGGAACGTTTACTAATTTTTGTATCAAAATGTCGCCTGCATCAAATCGTTTGTTTATAAGATGAATACTTACGCCTATACGACTCTCATTATTTCGAAGTTGCCAAAATATTGGTGTTGGCCCCCGATACTTTGGCAGTAGCGACGTGTGTATGTTAATCGCACCGAATGTGCTCGCAGCAACCACGACTTCCGAAATCAGATAGGGATAACAAGCGACTATTAAAATATCAATATTCTTCGCGGCAATATAATCTGCGAGTCGCGAGCTCGTTTTACCGCCTTGATAATCAATAGGGATGTGCGCCTGTTGTGCAAGTTGTTCCGTAGTCAACGTTGACTTGATTTGGGTCTGAATTTCTATACTACCCGGCGTTGCACGCCGCTGGGGCACTTTGACGCCAGGCATTATCAGACTAGCAATCGGTAGTTGTTGAACGACCAAATTAAATAATGTACTCGAGAAGTCGTTATTCGACCCCAGAAATGCGATGTTCATTGAGACAATTATGAGGGTCGGGTTGCATTTTCAAGCAGTGTCACGAATTGCTGAGGTTGGGTGCGGGCGCTTACGGGTATACGAATGGCATTGGTAGCGTTCGACTTGAGAATTAAAA
>JBGMRO010000181.1:0-7445 GCA_048061555.1 Thiohalomonadales bacterium
TTCACAGCGTGTCCTGAATTGACCATGTCAGTCCTATGACCGAGGTCATACGCACGTTATTATTTCGTTGTTCCTTCAAGTTATTTGTAGAGATTTTATAGTAGATAACAAAACCTTTGTGAGATGATTTAAAGTAACAAAGTAGAAGTAGTTACGGCTAAAGAATATATGGCTAAAGAATATTTAGACAAACTGTCCACATTCATTGAAAAAACGACGACTGAGCTGACTGATTCAGTTGAACTTGAGTGCAAACATTTTTTTAGTGGCGCCGCTTTATACGCCGATGGTAAGATTTGCCTATCCCTGACACCCGTAGGCTTGGCAATAAAACTCCCCGAAAAAACAAGAACCCTGTTAATCGACCAAAAAAAGGCTATACTGTTGCGCTACTTCCCTAAGGCACCTATTAAAAAGGATTATGTGCTGTTTCCTGCAGGGCTAACTAAGGGTAAATCACTGTACAAGTATGTCAAGGAAGGTATTGATTTTGTAACAAGCAAAACAGTGATTAAACCAAAAATAAAACCAAAAACCAGCACCAGAAAACGGTAGTAAACCTAAACACTCAACTACGTTTCAACGCTGTCCTTTCTTGAGCATAAGGTATTAGGCGTCTTGCGATGGACTACGTATTGCGGGTTATAGAACTGTGTGGCGACCTCATCCGCAAATAGGCCTCCGCATTTTGTTAACCATATGCGACTATTGTCTTCCTCGAGCATACCCAGCTGCTTTAATTTGCGCAGTTCGTTTGCAAAGCGTACATTTGCTTCTTCCTCATTCTGAACCTCGTATTGCACCTTATCTACATAACTATGCTTCAAGGGTAATAACAAACTTCGTCGCGCCATGTCATCACAATCAAGTACCTTTCCACGGGTGATCGCCATTCTGCCGCCATCGAGATATTGATAATATTTTTGCAAATTATTTTCTTCGACATTGATCGCGAAGACACCCCGCAAAGTGGAGCAAGATGAGGCCCCAACAGCTGCCACATCATATAAGTTGTGGGTCCGATCTCGCAAATAATGTGATGACGTATTTTCCTTCTTCGAGAAAACATGCCTCTGATGTTCAGAATACCCATAACATTCTGTAATCAAACCGCGGAGATACATTATTAAAAAGACATCATCGACGCTAGATAGGGCCTCATGCTTACCGGAGGGGCTTGAACACGATTGAGAAAAATGAAAACCATCGATGTCCATTGTGGCTGCTCGCATCAGATCCGCCACCCATGCTTCCGGGGTCTGCCCCGGATAATCATAAACAAGGTCTATATAAATGTTATCAAAGCCGACGCTGCGTATGTTCTCTATCGCTTGCAAGGTTTGTGAATGACTATGCGCGCAACTTAAGCGAGAAAGCACTCGATCGTCAACAGCATCAATCTTTAATCTGATATGATCTACAGCATACTCCTTGAGTAATTGCAGACGCTGCAAACCATCGACATCAAGCAAGCTAATCGGATCTGCCTCAACTGAAAACTGCGTGCTCTGAGATATATCATAATGCCTGACAAAAGACCGTAGTAAACTTTCAAGCTGTCTGGGGTTTGGGATAACAATCGCGCCGCGATTCCATAGTACCGATGAAACAGGTATTTGGTCGACACCTAAACGAACCTTGCGCATCACCATTTCTAGTACTAAATAATTAATATAGGTATCTACGTCTAAGTCGCGATTTTGCAATTGCGCAATATTGTGACCATACTCACGCAGTGCTGGTCGAAAAGGTAGGTATAGATAAGCGACCGCGGATCGCGAGGGCCTATTTTCAAATCCTTGAAACATCTCTGCCTCATCCATATCACAATACGCTGAGATTGGTGGATAATTCACTAGCGGAGATAAACTATCACTGCGACAGGCTAGCACCCCGGACTTAACTATCTCTTCTACGTTAAGTGCTATTAATCCGTCCTTCGCCTGATCTATCCATTCATTAATATTTTGCTTCATTCACAACAAGCTCTGAGTCAATTCTATTCAGTTACCAAAATAGACGTTCCTTATTTTGCTGGTAACTACAAATTATTCACATATCATGTGGAAATAAAATAATCAGAATAATTACAATTCGCCGGTTTAATAGACAATGAAGTCCATATCCACCCTGGTATTCGAGTTTAGTTGCCCCTGTAAAATTTCCAGAAACTAGATACTTAGTGTAATGTTGATTCTGGCTACAGACAACATGACCTAAATCATGCTTATACTTTATCGTTGACACGACCACCCTATACCTGACATCATTTTGAAAATAATTTGACAGGCCATTTAATGACAGGGAATAACAAAGATAATGAATCCCCCACAAGATTGCAGGGATTGCCGTGTTTGGACAAAAAGTCTATTTAAAGATTTAGATTCACAGGTAATCGAAAACCTAGCAGATAAAAAACAGATAAAGAAGCTCGTAAAAAAAGAGGCACTTTTTACGCAGGGAAATGAAATCACAGGTATCTATTGCCACATGAGTGGCATGGCTAAAGTTGCTCAAAAAGACACCAAGAAAAAGATCCGTTTTTCCCGTCTCGTATTACCGGGTGATACTTCAGGCCATCGGAGTCTGTTTATAGAATCGAGCTATAAGGGCACCGCATACGTGATATCTGATAAACTCATGTGCTGCTTTATCCCAAAAGAAGAAATATTGCACTTACTTGCAAGCCAGGCATCCTTCGCAAAAAACCTAGTGATAAAAATTGCGACTGAGTTAAAGAGATCAGAAAATAATCATATTTCGGTGAAGGAAAAAACCGCACGGAGTCGCTTCGCTGAACTGATGTACGACTTGTGTATAGAATATTCCGAGCAAATCAGTGAAAAACAATTTTTGCTAAAATCGGAGCTCAGCAAACGCGAAATTGCCAGCCTGCTCGCGGTTGCCAATGAAACCGTCATTCGCTTGATGTCCGAGATGAAGGCAGAAAATTTGATCGCTTACCGAGACAAAAAAATACTCATTGTCGATATAGACAAGTTAAAGGTCAGCGCACGATTGTAGGACCTCCCCCCACTTTGGGTAGACTACTCTTTAGGATTCGCAGGAGCGGATTCATATTTTTTTAATAAAATACCTTCTGTGCCACAGCAGTCTTGTACACATTTTTTAGTTGCGTATATTTCAGCTGCATCACCGTTAATGTAACTATCCACGGGCAAATTCTGTTTTGCACAATCACAACCTTTATCGTCATAAACATAGACATTGCGTAATCCTACCGTACGCGCTATACCCTCGGCGCGAAGCATAACCTCAGTGGGGGTCGCAGGTACATGTGACAGATGAAAGGCGGGGAAAAATTTTGTGATATGCCAGGGGCTATCTGCCCCTAGATTGTCATGTATCCACTCTGCAATCTGTAAAAATTCCGCTTCACTGTCATTTCGACCGGGGATGATATTGGTACGGACTTCGACGTGGATACCCAGGTCTGCGGCCCTCTTGATACAGGCCAAGACCTGATCGACCTTGGCGACCGGACAAATATCTTGGTAAAATTCATCCTGCATGCTTTTGATATCAGAGCAAAGCACATCGATATGCGGCGCCATCATGTCTAGCGCGACATCACTGACAAAGCTATTGGATACATAGACGGTGTATAGACCCGCTGCATGGGCCGCCTTGGAGACATCAATGACGTATTCCATCCACACCGCAGGTTCAGAATAGGTGAAGGCGATCCCGTCTGCACCTTGCTGCTGGGCAATCTCAACCAATTTGGCGGGTTCTACATAGGCTGCCTTGGATTCTCCTTTGGCAAGCTCGTCTAACGCGCTCACGCCCCAGGAGATCTCCAAATTATGACATCCGCCACAGCGAAAATTGCAGCCATAACTCCCTACCGACATTATTTGCGTGCCGGGCCGAAAATGACGTACGGGTTTATCTTCGATAGCACCCACTTCCAGGGCGGATAGAATGCCATATGACAGGTTATAGAGTGTGCCATTTCGGTTCACATGTGCCTGACAAAAACCACGTTGGCCATGGCCGAGCTTGCAATGCCACAGGCACAGATTACAACGGGCGATATTTCCGCCTAGTTTTTCTTGTAGACGGGTCTCGATTAATTGATATTGTTTGGCACTGCTTTTAGGCATACTGTTTTCCGGCATACTATTTTTCGACATGGGCTACTCATTCAAGAATGGGTTAATTTCGAAAGCTATACTAGCATCAATAAAACCCCGTGTAGCCTCTATTTTCCCGCTATAAAACCGCACATTTGTTAAGTTTTTAGAATTGTTACTTGACTCTAGGGCGACCAACCGCTTTAATACGCCTTCCGAGAAATTGACCATTTAAAATGGTCTCAATCCCGTATTCGTGCCCAGGTAGCTCAGTCGGTAGAGCAGAGGACTGAAAATCCTCGTGTCGGCAGTTCGATTCTGTCCCTGGGCACCATATTATTCCATCGCCGCAGATATCAGTTAAATCTGAGTAATTGCGCCCGAATCCGAACTGCCGCCACGTCGGCAGCTACAAAAACCATCCTTGGTTTTTGCCCTTCGGGTCGCACTAACCGTGCGATCAATAATTGTTCCCGACAATTATTGTCAATTCTGTCCCTGGGCACCATATTATTCCATCGCCGCAGATATCAGTTAAATCGAGTATTCGGACCCAAACAGCAACCGCATCGGCAGCTGCCAATGATTTGTAACGGCTCTATCCGCTGAGCTCACACCAGCATATGATTACTTTCTGTTCTAAATTCTATTTTTATTGACATAAATCGACATTATGGGTGTAATAAACATGTAGTATTGACTTAGTGTATCGTTCACACTATCATTTCGTGAAGATGAGTCCGCAAGCGCGAGTCGAACCATGGCCGAAAGACAGTATAATTCCGCATACCCGCACCCAGCATTGATGACGGATGTCGCGATTTTTACCATTCGTGAACGTCGCCTGAAGTCTCTGCTGGTCAAACGCAAGGGCGAACCCTTCCTGGGTCAGTGGGCCCTGCCCGGTGGTTTTATCGACATGAAGGAGAATCTACGCCATTGCGCAGAAAGGGCCTTGGCCGATGAAACCGGGGTCAGCGGCGTCTATCTTGAACAACTCTATACCTTTGGTAACCCTCACCGTGATCCCCGTGAACGCATTATCACCGTTGCTTATTACGCCCTTATTCCGTCCGACCAGATTAAATTACGCGCCGCAACGGATGCAGACGCCGTAGATTGGTTCGCTATGAATAAATTACCCGCACTGGCCTTTGATCACGGCAAAATCTTAAGCAAGGCAAAACAAAGACTTGCCGCAAAACTAGACTATTCCACCTTGGCATTTCAGTTCATGCCGAAGGTCTTCACCCTGTCTGAATTGCAAGAAGTCTACGAAATCATCCTCGAAGAGGAGGTGGACAAACGTAATTTTCGCAAGTGGGTACTCGCGTTAGAGAGCATCGAAGAAACCGGTGAGGTACGTCGGGACGGCCGACATCGGCCCGCCAAACTCTATTGTATGAAAGACCCTAACAAGGTCGATATCATAAAATGATAAGTAGAACAGTTAGTAATTTTACCCATAAACGAGGTTTAACATGGTTATTCGAGTAAACGAAAATCTTGCTTGGCAGAGTGCGGAACAAGCCTTACAAGTGCAAGCGAAAAAGGCCATATTAAGCGACTTGCAGCAAGCAAAACTGCTACGTCAAATAAAGGCGCTATTAATACAAAACGATGCCATGTTAATCGCGCACTATTATGTCGACGGCAGACTGCAAGACTTAGCCGAAGAAACCGGCGGTTTTGTCGGCGATTCCTTGGAAATGGCGCGTTTTGGAAAACAACACAAAGCGCAGACCTTGGTGGTTGCCGGGGTTAAATTCATGGCCGAAACGGCAAAAATATTGAGTCCAGAAAAACGCGTATTGATCTTAGACACTGAAGCGGAATGCTCTCTGGATATCAGTGCACCCAGTGGAGTCTTCAGCGATTTTTGTGACCAACACCCCGATAGAACTGTGGTCGTTTATGCCAATACCAGCGCAGCGGTGAAGGCACGTGCCGATTGGGTCGTCACCTCAAGCATAGCTGTGGACGTGGTGCGCCACCTGCACCAACAAGGGCAAAAAATATTGTGGGCTCCCGACAGACACTTAGGACACTATATTCAACAGCAGACACAAGCAGACATGTTGTTATGGGATGGCGTCTGTATCGTGCACGATACCTTTCGCTCGGCCGCGATTAAGCTCTTGCAACAGCAGGCCCCACAGGCCGCCATACTGGTACACCCAGAATCCCCCGCCGATGTCATCGACATCGCCGACGTAGTGGGTTCTACCACCGCTTTAATAGACGCAGCCATAAACCTTCCTAACCCCAGTTTTATCGTCGCCACCGATACTGGCATCCTGCACAAGATGCGGAAACTGGCACCTCATAAGACTTTTATTGAGGCACCGAGCGCCGGACATGGCGCAACCTGTGAAAGCTGTAACCATTGCCCGTGGATGGCCTTAAACGATCTACCTCGCCTAGCGCACGTCCTGCAGAACGGAGCGAACGAGATCCATGTCGATGAAAAGATACGAAAAATGGCCTTGCGTGCCACGGATCGCATGCTCAAATTTAGGCAGATACAGCAAACAGATCTGCAAACACAAGCAAAATAACAATCGGCAAGCGTAACTTAAACGCGGTTACAGTTTATTGTTTGATACGCATAGCGCATCCACTATCTAATCTAGCAGCATAGCAGATAGTCAACTTTCGCTAGTTGAACTCTGAAACGTACGTTATATACCGACCCGCAGTTCAACATCTGTGTCAATTAGATATACTTCCACAAGAAAAGTTTCAGTTACAGTGAAAATATAAATATTTATTTTAGGTGAATTTTTTTTCACTATACCCCTCTCATACAGTAATGAATCTGGATATTAAAAACAGGGTTCTCCTAGGCGAGTCTGTTCGAAATAAAAAGTTCAACGCATCGACCTCAATCGAGGCAATGTGTTTTTAGACACTACTGTTAGGAGTATTAAAAATGAAACCACACTCTGCACGGACATACGCAGCCTATTTTTTTGTGCTTGTGATGTCGGCCTTTGCCATGCAGGTACAGGCGAAAGATCTTCCCGATTTTAAGACCTTAGTAAAAAATAATGCTGCGGCCGTGGTGAATATCAGCACCACGACTACGCTACAAAAGAGCAGCTTACCGCATGGTAATCGCGCCTTGCCTAATTTACCTAACAACAGCCCATTCCAGGAATTTTTTAAACGATTTAATCGTGGCCAAAGCGACCAACAAGGTCCCCGGCAGACATCGGGAATGGGATCAGGTTTTGTTATCTCGGCGGACGGCTACATACTCACTAATGCCCACGTGGTAAAAGATGCTGACAAGATCCGCGTGAAGTTTCGTGATCGTTCAGAGCTAAGCGCAAAATTGATCGGTCT
>JBGMRO010000182.1:0-7424 GCA_048061555.1 Thiohalomonadales bacterium
TGATTGATTGTAGATAACAAAATCTTTGTGAGATGATTTAAAGTAACAAAGTAGAGCTAGTGTCCGTCCACAAACGAGGATATTTCTTCAAGTTCACTGCTCCAATGCATCCATGCATTCGCAGCATAAGGCCATTCATGGCCAAAAAGGCGCATCGGATTTTTAAAGCGCAGCATATTAGTGTTTCTTAATCTGTGTCTTTTACAGATTTAGAAACACTTATCTTAAGAGACTACTATGTGAGCATTTAATCTTAAGATAAGTACTTCTAGTTCTGCAGACAACGCAGATCAAGAATTACTAAAAATTCGATGCAACGCAGAAATTGGAGAAATAGACCGTTTGTGGGCGGACACTGCTAGATTCAGCTGACATCACAGTCAGTCAGCACCTTAATGACCTCCCGTAAGGTATTCATGCGATCTTCGATCGTCGGCATATCCTTTGTTATTGTCAATTTGTCTTGGCCGTCGAGTTTGTATTTCTGCGGTTGTGATTGTATTAATTGAATGATGCGTATAGGTTCAATATTGGGTTCTGCATTGAAGGTAATACGACCTTGATCGCTGCCGAATTCAATTTTTTTAATACCAAACGGTAACGCCAAAAGCTTTATTTTAGTTATATTGAACAAGTTTTTGGTGGCGTCGGGTAGTAGGCCAAAACGATCTATCATTTCGACTTGTAGTTCTCGTAGCGCCTCGGGGTTCGTCGCGTTTGATATTCGTTTATATAATATTAAACGGGCGTGTACATCCGGTAAATAGTCGTCTGGTATCAGTGCCGAGAGGCCAAAATCGACTTCGGTTGCTGTGTCTAAAGGTTTGTCCAGCTCTGGTTGGCGGCCAGATTTTAATTCTTTTACCGCACGATCGAGTAAGTCGATATATAAATTAAATCCGATTTCCTGTAGCTGACCACTTTGATCATCTCCGAGTATTTCTCCTGCGCCACGTATTTCCATATCATGTGTAGCCAATGTAAAACCTGCGCCTAAGTCTTCTATAGCCTCTATCACCTCGAGACGTTTTATCGCATCGGCGGTCATTTGTTTTCTGGGTGGTACGATCAAATAGGCGTAGGCCTGATGATGCGAACGGCCGACACGCCCGCGCAATTGATACAACTGGGCTAGTCCAAAGCGATCCGCTCGATTCATGACAATCGTATTGGCGTTGGGGACATCAATTCCGGTCTCTATAATTGTGGTACAGACGAGAATGTTGAAGCGTTGGTGATAAAAATCGGCCATAATCTTTTCGAGATTGCGTTCCCGCATCTGGCCGTGGGCGATCTCTATGTTGGCTTCAGGGAGGAGTTCACGCAGGTCAGCGGCGGTTTTGTCAATATTGTCGACCTTGTTGTGCAAGAAAAATACCTGACCGCCGCGGCGAATTTCGCGTAGGCAGGCCTCTCGTATGGTGGTCGGATTCCATTGATTAACAAACGTGCGAATGGCCAAGCGTCTCGCGGGTGGCGTTGCAATAATCGAAAAGTCACGCAGACCACTCATAGACATATTCAAGGTGCGTGGGATGGGCGTTGCGGTTAGGGTGAGTAAGTCCACTTCTGAGCGTATCGATTTAAAGCGTTCTTTCTGTCTGACACCGAAACGGTGTTCTTCGTCTATAATGACGAGCCCCAGTTGTTTAAATTTTATGCTGCTCTGAATGATCTTGTGAGTACCAATGACAATGTCGATTTTTCCGCTAGTTAGGTCTTTTTCTATCTCTACAAGTTCTTTCTTGGACTTAAAACGAGACATGGCTTCCACACGTACTGGCCAGTCAGCGAACCTGTCTATGAAGGTTTCATAATGCTGTTGCGCGAGTAGGGTCGTCGGCACCAACATTGCCACTTGTTTACCGTCTTGGATTGCAATAAAGGTTGCTCGCATAGCGACCTCAGTTTTACCAAAGCCCACATCACCGCATATTAGTCGATCCATGGGTTTAGTACCTTGCATATCATTTACAACGCTCTCTATCGCGTCCCGTTGGTCTGGTGTCTCTTCAAAAGGGAAGGAAGCAGAAAATACCTGATATTGCTCAGCATCGATTTGGTAGCTGTGACCTTGTTTGGCCTCCCGTCGTGCATAGATATCCAGCAATTCCACGGCAACATCGAGGATGCGTTCTCGTGCTTTACGTTTGGATTTTTCCCACTGTGGACTGCCAAGTTTATGCAATGGGGCCGCGTCAGCCGACATTCCAGTGTATCGGCTGATAAGGTGTAATGATGCCACCGGTACGTAGAGTTTGTCGTCACCGGCGTATTTTATAGTCAGAAACTCTTGGTCTATGTCGCCTAGAGAGATTTTTTGTAAACCTAGATATCGTCCGATACCATGTTCTTCGTGTACTACGGGTGACCCTTCCACCAGTTCTACCAGATTTTTAATAACTTGTTCGGGTTCTCGATAACGTGATTTTTGCCGCCGTTGCTGTAAGACATGCTCACCGAATAGCTGTTGTTCGGTAATTACTGCGATGGCGGGATTGTCCAATAGCAATCCGAGATCAATCCGAGATACACACATGGCGGGTGATACGTCGTTCTGGATGAATTCAGCCCAGTTTTTAACCGTATTTGTTTGTATTTGTTGACCCCGCAATACGTCGATCAGATGCTCCCTACGACCCGTGGACTCGGCTACAAATAGCACTCTGCCATCAAATTGTGCCAAAAACTTTTTCAGCGTGGCTGCAGGTTCGGCATGACGTCCTTGAATGGTTAGGGCAGGTGGGCGCCGACACGGGAAATTCGTGTTACCGGATTTTGGTTCTAACTCAAAACCTTGGCACTGTGTAAACGGTAATTGACGAATTTGTTGATAGACGGTGGCCACGGGTAGAAAAATTTGCATTGGGGCTAAAATGGGGCGTTCGATATCGTGCCGAAACATCTCATAACGGTCACCTATTTCTTTCCAATAGGCCTCCGCAGCTTCATGTATATCTTCTATCGCAAACAACAGACAATTGTCGGGTAAATAATCGAACAAACTGGCGCAGCTATCGAAAAATAGGGGTAAATAATTTTCTATGCCTGCGGGTGCTAGGCCTTCGCTGACATCACGATAGATGCTACTTTTCTGCGGATCACCTTCAAAATGGGCTCGATAGGCTTGGCGAAATACGGCGATAGACTGATCATCCAGCGGAAATTCACGCGCGGGTAACAACTGAATTTTCTCTACCTTGCGAACGGTACGCTGGTCCTCAGGGTCAAAAAGACGAATACTCTCGATTTCATCGTCGAACAGTTCGATCCGGTAGGGCAATTTTCCACCCATCGGAAATAGATCGATTATGCTACCCCTGACGGAAAATTCGCCGTGCTCCATGACTTGAGAGACAAGTTGATAACCTGCGGTAGTCAAGCGGTGGCGAATCTGCTCGATGGATAATGTCTCACCGATTCGGTATATGAAACAATGGCTGTCTAAATAGTTTTTGTTCGCCAATCGTTGCATTAGGGTTGAAATTGGCAAAATGAGAATGCCAGACGATAATTTTGGTAATCGGTGTAGAATGGTTAAACGTTGCGAAATGATATCTTGGTGAGGGGAAAACGAGTCATAGGGCAATATTTCCCAATCTGGAAAGTGTAGGATGGGCAGGTCTTCATTGCCTGCGCCATAAAATCGACAAGATTCTTCGAGTCGGTGAGCGCTGGGCGTGTCTGTGCAAATAACGAGCACTAGGCCAGGATGTTGTGTAGCGACTTGGGTAATATTTAGCGCAGTACTAGAGCCGTAGAGGTGACCCCAGGTTTGAATTTTCCCGGGTTCTACGCAGTGTGGGGGCGTTGTCAGTGTGTTACTACTATTCATACATTAGTGTGCGTTTTTTGATATAAGGTTAACAGAGCCGCGTATTCTATTATTTAATACAGAAATAGGGAAACCGTTTTCGATCTAAAAGCGAGTTTTCGCTGGATGGCGGGCAGATTGCAGTGATTAACCTAGCACATCAGATGACTGCTTCAATATAATACTAAGGTTATGGTTTAACTTGATGATTAAAAAACTCACCCATAGGTGAATACGCTACGACATGCCCTTAATTTTGGGAAGCATATTTTTAAGCATGCCTCAGATCGTTGCGAATCGTTGCAATAGCTCTCTATTCCGCGCTTGTAAAAAATGTACTAATGCCGTGTAGCACATGGGTGTGCGAGCGCAGCCTCATGGCTTCCAGAGAGTAGTGCTTAAAAATGCACTCTGCGCGTTGTCCAACGGATGACTTTATGTTTAACGTTAATATCTCATGTGGATTTGTATTTGTGAAATTTACCGAGGATTGCCAACGGCGTGGAATTAATCTGCAGTCATATCGGTTTATAACTAAATTAAGCAATAAAAACAATTACTTATATAGATCATCAGACGGGCTCTCTGGGTTTGCTAGGCGTGAAACCGGGCTTCTTTGGTTTCATGTCTGTCCACTTAAGCTGTGGGTAACTCTGTGGATAAGTATTGTGGAAGCTGTTTATTACTAGGTCTGGATTAGATTGGTTGGTATGTGTACAGCCTAAGCCGTCTCACCTTGTGTTTATATCAAGTGTTTTTATCGCCTGTTTTAAAGCAAGTAGCAGTGTGTGAGTAGGACATCCATGATGATGGAATCAATATCTGCTGAAAACATAGCTATAGAAATATTAACATAACGGTTTCCTTGGGCGATACCGCTGCGTTTACTATACTAATGGGGATATTATTGTAGACTCAGGGGAACCGTTGAGAGAATATGTGTCTAAGCAAGCAATAGGGGGAGGACAAAATTCAACTTTTCCTGACCTCAGGATTGCGAATCTCAAGTTCTCCTCTCGACTTTTTAGTACTCGTTGGTCGATGGACAAAAGAATAATGAAACTGGACCGTTATTGTATTTAATTCAGCACAGCAAGGAGTGATGTAATGATTACTTGGGTAATATTTTTGGCTATTGGGATACTTATTGGCGTTGCTGCCGGGTTGTATTTCTCACGTTTAGACGACGCAGCAAAACGTACACAGGATACACTCAGTAAGCAATTGGAACAGAAAGACAGCGAATTGGCAGAATATAAGGAGCATGTTAAGTCACATTTTGTCACCACCGCAGATTTGATCAACAATATGACTGAGAGCTATCGTGCGGTGCACGATCATTTATCAACTGGGGTGAGTGACTTGTGCAAAGAAGGCCCTAGCATGCTGGGCGTTCCTTTTGAAGAAAGCAAGATGCTGGGTGAGAATCCTGCTGAGGCCGGTGTTGAATCAAAAAATGAGGTCTCGGACCCTGCTACAGACAACGAGATAACGGCTGAGACTGCGGATAATACAGATACGTCAGATAGCTCGCCGGTACAGTCCTATTCGGTTGCTGAGGATACGCAGCAAACCACTGAATCAATTGACGATTCAAATGTGCCAACATTGACTGAAGAGGCTGGTGATTTCAACAGGGCAGCGGAGGCGAAAGATGCTAGTAGCATTGCGACTGAAGCGTCAGATATTGATAGTGACGGTGATAAAGCTAGCAGTGATGAGTTAATGGCAACGGAAGAATTACAAACCGAAGCCAATGCCAATGCCGATATACAAACGGAGGTAGAAGGGCAAGATGAACATGCTCTCAACGCCGACCCCGCCGTTAGTGATATGGAAAAATCCAGAAAAGACGAGAATCGAGTAGTACACTAACATCGGTATCGTGAAATTGCCTTTTTCTGTTTCTATAGCTCTCAAGAATCGATTCTTTTGAGAGATAGGTCGACTACTCGGCGGCGCTTCCATCTTTATAACCCTACTTTTGGTGGTTACACGAAAAAATATGATACTCCAAAAGTAGGTGCTGTGAAGTGTACCTCGAAGGGGCACCGATTTACCGCGAGAGAGTATAATTTCGATTTTTGCGAATTCTAGAGGGTGTAGATCTGTTTTTAGTAATCAGTATCATCTATAGTATAGGTCTGAGCATCTTGACTATATTAGCTACGGAATTAAAATTACATAACTCTCAGGCGAATTGTTGCGTTGAGTAACGGTTGGGCCGGAGTTCGGGTAACAGCGGGCTCGGAGTATGAAAACATTCGCCTAATATCACATTAACAAGGGCTTGATTAGTCGATATCGTTTGGGCTGACAGGACAATATTGTCAAACAGTTGTTGAGAATAATAATAAAGCGCAATGGTTGCGAAGGCACTCATAAAAATTAACCAACTGTCTAAGCACTACACCGAAGGGGGCACCCAACGGATAGTATTGACCGATATTAGTCTTGAGATCGCTAAAGGCGATTTTATTGTCTTATTGGGCAGGAGTGGATCTGGAAAATCTACGCTTTTGAATATAATTAGTGGCATCGATACGCCGAGTGCGGGTAATGTCGTGATTAATGATATAGATCTCACTGGATTATCAGAGCACGATCGCACCCTATTCAGACGTCACAATATTGGCTTTATATTCCAATTATTCAATTTAATACCGACGCTGACTGTTCAGGAAAATATACTATTACCTTTAGAGTTAACTGGGCGTTTAAAAAAAGGACATCGAGAGCATGTCTCGAAATTACTAGCTGCCTTAAGATTAGATGATCGAGCAAATAGTTTTCCCGACAAGCTATCAGGTGGTGAACAGCAACGAGTGGCAATTCTGCGTGCATTAATACATCAACCTGAATTATTGTTGGCGGATGAGCCGACTGGCAACCTAGATACCGAATCAAGTAAAACGGTTTTGGGATTATTGAAAAAACTCGTGAAAAAAGAAGGGAAAACCTTAGTGCTCGTTACCCACAGTATGGAAATCGCACAAATGGCAGATAAGGTCTACTTAATACGTGATGGAAAACTAATTACCAAAACAATGTAGAATTACCTGAGTGGCTCGAAGTTGCTATAGATAAGTACCTTTAGAAAAATTGTCACTAAAAAGAAACCTTCTTTCAACATAATCTATGGAGCACTATTATCAGTTTACAATATCAATAGTGTTTAAATTAAGTGTCATAATTCGTACCTCTTATTGGCAAAGTACTCTTATTTGGCTAAGTATTAAAGGGAAACGAACTAAATGAAGCCACAAACGTAAATTATATGTTGAATAGTCAACTCGATCCTTCACAGGTTAGGGCCGCCTTATTAGCATCAAATAATATTGAGTTCTTGTCTTGAACTTATGGAAAGTGACGCTACGTCACTATACACGTCATCCTTGGCAAATATTATTATCCATTTTAGGTATCGCCATGGGTGTTGCTGTGGTGGTTGCTATTGATCTAACTAATAGCAGTGCCGATAATGCGTTTAAATTATCCAGTCAAGCCATTAGCGGCTTATCCACCCATCAGATAATCGGCGGTCAGGAAGGTTTACCTGAAAAACTTTATGTACGGCAACGTGTAAAGACTGGGTTTCGAATGGCGGCAC
>JBGMRO010000183.1:0-7422 GCA_048061555.1 Thiohalomonadales bacterium
ATTATTTTCACTAAAGGTGGGGGTATGTGTGAGCCCTTGCTTTTTGTTACTTAGTGCATGTGTGTGCCCTATTTCTAGGTTTAAAAGCAACTAACTGAGATTGTATCTACCTTGGGCTGGACAAAGTATAATCGATTGTGCCAATATCATACAGAGTCGGCAGAAATAATGCTAAAAGTCGACTAAAATCTATCAGATATACTGGGTAGAGGTATTTAATATGGTTTCTTTCGACAATTCGCTGAATTGGGGTGATATCACAGATAAATTTGATGTTTGGATACCTTATCTTGCCCCGGTAGGAGAGGCGCTATTACAGGCGTTAGATACACAGGCGGGCGATAAGGTTCTAGATGTTGGTACGGGTACTGGCGAACTGGCACTGACACTGGCTCGTACCTTAGACGGTGAGGTTGACGTGACTGGTATCGATGCTGCTGAGGGCATGATCAATGTCGCACAGCAAAAAGCACAGCTAGAAAACCTTGCAGGCGTACAATTTGAGGCCATGCAGGACGCCGTGCTACGTTATCCAGATGAGCACTTTGACGGGTTATTATGTCAATTCGGGGTCATGTTATTTGAATTCCCGGTGCAAGGTATGAAAGAAATGTATCGGGTATTACGTCCCGGTGGTCATTATTCGCTGGCTGTGTGGAGCACAGCGGAAACCATGCGAACCTTGTATTGGTCCTACGAAGTCTTCAAGAATAAAATCCAATCGGAGTTTCACCCTCCATTAGCTAAAGTTACATCATTGGGTGACGGCGGTGCAATGGAGCAGCTGCTATTGGAAGCGGGTTATGAAAATTTTAATATAGAAACCAGAACAATGAATTATCAATTTGACTCCTTCGAAGAATACTGGAAAGTGCTCGAAGACTCAGATATATTTAAAATACAATTTAAGGCCTTACCTGAAACTGAGCGCGGGATTGTGCATGATCAATTCGCCCGTTTGGCTAGTGAATTCATCGTCGACGATGAATTGCGTATACCGCATGACTACATATTGGTGAGCGGAAATAAGTAGTGTGAATCCATTCCTAGCCCTCGATATAAACTTATAGTGTAAGGACAGAAGTTGCATGGCACCGCGGTTCTGTGTTTACGTATTTGAGAAAATTCTTCTAGCACCAAATATAAGCAAAACCAGTATTAGTTCATATAAACTTGTTTTGCCACCACCGCCAATCTTAGGGTAATTCTTATCCTGAATTATTTTAACTTTTTCTGGATTCTTCTTAATCTTCTCTCTAAATTTTTCGAGTTGTGTTTCTAAGTTTGTAGTCATTTTTTCTGCGGCAAGGTTGAAGCCCTTAATGCTATCAACTCTAAGTTCCTTACTAATGTTAATAGGAGTAGCTTGACCTTTAATTACACTTGTTCCTGGTGCTCGAAAAAGCATTTTCTTACTTTTTATATCATATACCACAGTATCTAACATCGTGCTTGTATCGTTTTTTTCACCTGATACAACATAAGCACCCACAATAGTCCAATATGTTAGTGATAACGCTCCTGAATCAGTAAACTGAACTTGGTCATATGAAACTAATGCGATTATATCGATTCCGTACATAGTTTGAATTTGCGCCAGATTTGAAAACCCACCGCTAGCGGTTAAGTACACAGAGGGAATGACTTCAATGTCGTTAACGTAGTCAAGATTTCTAAAGCCGCTTGCGACTTTCTCAAGAAGTTCAGATTTGCTTACTGATGTAAGCGCTGAGCCAACAGTCCCAGTGAAACCGGTCCATGCGTTTCGACCTTGGCTAGTAATTTTTTGGTCGGGTACAAAGGCGATACCAACATTAAGTGGTAATCTTAGAGTAGGTACAGATGGTTGCTCTTTAACATCCGAGCCATTTGGGTATAAGTAGTCAACGATACTACTTCTAGACCTTATTTGTTGATTAGTACAGCCTAATAATGAAATAACAAATATCAGTAGGAAGGGGAGTGTGAAATTTTTAGTCTTCATATTCATTTTTTCCTTAAACTCGATTAGTAAACACTAGCCCCATTGTGTTACTTTCGTGTAACAAAGTAGAGGTATTTAGGCGAATTTAATATCGCCGTTATTGCGATCGAGCCACGTTCCCACACTGCATTATATTCCCGCATGGCTAGAGATTTTCCACTACACCTAACCAATTCGAGTTATCCCTGGGTAGTGGTCAAAGTTTTTATCAAAACTTAATATTTGATCTAGACCAAATCGTTGCATGACCGCCAGCGACCGACAAGACCAATTCAGAGATTCGCCCGGTAATGTCGCTTTCTCCTAAAAATTCAATCTAGTAGTTCAACCTAACACATCATTTGAGTCACAAAGGTCCACGCAAGCCATTGATGCACCTAGTATTATTAGTGACAAGGAAAAAAATCCGCTTATCTCCTACCGTTGCAGGTATTCACGGCGCTACGCCCGATAAGGTGACTGTACGCTTTTTAAAAAGCCTATGCATCAATATCTTACCTACAGGGGTGTAGGTAAGGGGCGGAAGCAGGATCCGGTAGCTTTGCATGTCTTTTTCGCGCTCAACTGATGGATCTAGGTACAAGCAAATATTTCTCGATATCTGTGTAACAGATTCTCGTAAATTGACCGATAACTTCTACTGGAATTGTATCAATAACCTAACACATCAGTTGAATCTACTGCGGACGCCTAATGCGCTGAACCTAAACTATTTTTGTCTGATTTTAGACTCACCCGTAGGGGGACTACGCGATCGCCTAAAATCAGAAAAAAATAGTTTATCTTCGGCACCTTAGTCGCCCTCGTTACGATCCAACTGATGATTTTAGGTTTAATCAAACACGATAGCGTACTTTACATGCACACCCAACGACCGCACATTTCTTCAAAAACCACTTTGGTAAATGGATTGAGTATAATTTTACTGTTTATAGTGGTGTCTTTAGTTATTGGGCAATATCTGATAAATGAGGTAGTTCGAGCCCAACACAAAATTGTTGAGGTTCATTCGCTGAAAAAAGATACCAGTCTGAAGATGTGGCTTTATGCTCAACGTCGGTTTTTGGGCGTCAGTCGGATGTTTCACACTCGGGACGCCTTTGTGGTCGATGAGCTGAAGATGGACAGAAATGAGGCCGCAAATCATTTTATATCCAATTTTAACCGATTACGCGATACAGATTTGACAGAACAAGAAGAAAAAATACTCACCCAGTTACAGCTAAAAGTACAATTTGCCGCAGATACTTTGCGAGAGATAATCGAATTTATTGAAAAAGAACAATTGGATCTTGCCTTGGTTCGATTTGAAAACACCGGTTATACTTCACAAAAAGAGGTATATGCGCTGCTAGCAAAATTCAGCGAATTACAAGAGTATTACGTAAAAGAAACACTACAGGCGATTGAGCGCACCAAATTATCGTATCAATATTGGCAAGTGCTGCTGACATTATTTCTGATTATGATTGGTGCTGTGCTAGCGAAATTTATCATAAGGCAAATAACAGCTACCGAATACCAACTAGTCAAAGAACGCAAACAGGCAATGACGACATTGGTACACATTAGCGACACTGTCATTTCGGTCGACAAGAACCAAAATATCGAATATGTGAATCCTGCGGGTGAGTGGTTATTAAATTGTAATGCACAAGATACCATCGGAAAGAAGCTACATGAAATTTTGTTTCTCTATAACGAAGGCGATGAACGTATTTCGATTGATTTTTTAAACAATTCCCAAGATTTTCCGCGCGGCTCGCTTTATCAAGGACAACAATTGGCGGTTCACAATGTGTACGGGGATGCCATATACGTCGAGTTAGAGGTTACTAATTATTTCGCAAACGAGCAACGGGATTTGCTGGGATATGTGGTGGTAATCAAGGATATTAGCAGTGAGCGTGAGTCTGTGATGGCGCTACAGCGACAGGCTAATACTGATTTACTGACCGGATTGGCCAATCGCCTTAATTTTGAACGGCACTTAGCCGAAGTATTGAAAGGCGATAGGCAGGGTATGTCGACCTTAGTATTTTTTATGGACTTAGATAAATTTAAAGTGATCAATGATTCTTGTGGGCATCAGGCGGGAGATAAATTACTTAAGGAAGTCGCTCAATTATTCTTACATAATGTTCGGCAATGTGATCTGCTAGCGAGAGTGGGTGGCGACGAATTTTCTATTTTATTAAAAAACTGTGATCTCAATCAGGGAACCGTTTTAGCGAATACCCTAATTGAAGCACTATCGACGTATCGCTTTATTTGGGAAGGCGAAATATATTCCTTGGGCGTAAGCATAGGCATCACAGAGATCCATTCAAGTCACAATGCGAGCGTAGAGGAAGTTGTTAAGCTGGCAGATGTGGCTTGTTTTCGCGCCAAAGATAATGGTCGAAATACCTGTTGTGTCTGTAATTTTAATGACAAAGATATGCTGCAAAAAGCGGAAGAAAAAAGTTGGCATAAACGCATTGTTCGAGCAATGGAAAAAGATGAATTTCTCCTGTTTGGGCAAACAATCGAGTCGATGTCAGCGGGTTCGGGAAATGTTGATCGTAGGGTGGAGGTGCTGTTGCGTTATAGGGATGAGCAGGGGGCAATCGTATTGCCCGGTGTATTCCTCCCCGTCGCTGAGCGATACCATAAGCTGGTTGAACTTGATATCTATATAATCAATAAGGTATTTGCGTTAGTCCAAGAACATGCCGGTTTTCACCAGGCGGATTTGCAAATTTGTATCAATCTATCCAAGCAGACGGTGGTTGATAGTCGTGCCCTGGTTTTAATTTTGTCAAAACTAGCAGACTACAGTATCCGGCCAGGTTTGATTTGCTTTGAGATTACTGAATCTGTGGCTATTACACATCTAGATGAGGCGATAAATTTTATCCAGGAAATTCGATCCGCAGGATGCAAGTTCGCCCTAGATAATTTTGGTAGTCGGGTATCGTCCTTCGCTTACTTGCAATCCTTGCCAATTGACTATCTAAAGATCGATGGCAATCTGGTGACTCAGATTGGGTCGAGTGAGGTTCAGTACCATATTGTGGAGGCGGTGCACAAGATCGGTGATATTATGGGTCTACGCACGGTCGCGGAGCACATCGAAGGCCCAGAGATGCTCGCCCTAGTAGAAAAAATAGGGATTCATTATGCACAGGGTTATTATTTGGCAAAGCCGGCCCCGCTTGAATCCACCTTGCTGGGTAACTCGTCGGAAAATATGGCCTTGATTTCTAGAGTTTCTTCATAGATTACATTCTACTTCAAAGGGTATACCGAAAAACCGGCTACTAATTTTCTTTTATTCCCAATGGGTCATTGGGGTCTATACTGGCCATAAAGGGAATTTTTCGATCATTATTTGTTAACTGGTATACCGAACCTATCCAATTATTGATGACCGCCTCGGCCGTGTCATGCCAGGTATTGTCTAGCCGCTGGGCGACAAGTTGTTCAGGAAAAGTGGGTAAGGTCTGTTGGGTTCTCATTGCGCCACGAATTTGAGTCTCGTGTTCACACAGCAAGGCCTGTAACTGTTCCGAAAAATAATGTTTCGGGACGGGCGGGTAATGTTCGTGTTGTCCGCGGATAAATAATTTAATTTCGCGTTTATATTCTTTTAGCAGGCTAACGGTATCGTATTCAGGGTGGCCCTGGAAAAACACTAAGCGAAATAAATCCTCACTAACCGCGAGTTGTACACCCACATCGGTACTTTCGGCTAAAACCTTCAGGCCGGCTTTTTCAAATTGTTGTCTCGAGACTTCATTGAAACGAGAGTGGGGTACATCGAAGCGAGTATTGACATCGACCACCAAGGGGTGGCTTTGATCCAGTACTCGATGTTCGAATACGCCCCATTGTTTTTTGGGCAGCCTACGTCGTTTCATATTATAGCGAAATTGCATGACTGCATGGGTCGCCAAACATGAGCACAATGTCGAAGTAACGTTGTTGTAGGCCCAGTCGATGATATCTATCAAGGGTTCCCAAAACGGTTCTTCAGCTAAATTCGGTTGGCTGACATTTGCACCGGTGATAATCAGTGCATCCAGGCCTTGTTCCTTGATACTGCTGATACTTTCATAATAGTCGGTAATATATTGCTGTTGTTTTTCTCCGCGCGGCAATGCTTGCAGGGTAAAGGGATGTATGTAGAATTGGGCAATTTGATTGCTCGCACCGACAAGGCGGAAAAATTGACGCTCGGTCGCTTCCAATGCGGCATCGGGCATCATGTTGAGTAGGCCGATGTGCAATTCACGAATGTCTTGTTGTTGTGCCCGCTCGGGTGTGAGTACAGACTCACCCTCTGCGGCCAAACGCTGGTAGGTAGGAAGATTATTGTGGGCTATTATCGGCATAGGGAGTTAGGCATAAGGAGTTAGAAAAAAGAAATCAGGCATAGTAAGTGCGGCATTATATATCGTTTGCGCATTGATAATGCGACTATTAGTTGCGATCGTCTTGTCGTTCTACCGCCTGGCCCACGAGTTCTAAAAAACTTTTTTGGTCAGTAACGGTGGCGATTTCTGTCGATGATACGGTATATCCGTATTGGTCTGCTATGGCTTTATAACGGGGGATGCGTGCGGTTAGTAGACGTGGGAATATCCATCGTACAAATTCATCGGGATCGATCAATGCGACATAATCAAGATTATTTTCCCGCATATAGGTCTGTAATTCTTTTTCAAAAAAAGACTCGCGATAATACAAGGGTTTTGGATCGGTGCGGGAACGATCGATCAGTGCCAACTCATCTTGCGCCGTCGCTTGTATATACAAAATGAGGCTATGTGTTGCCAAGGTTTCCAAGACCTCTTCATCCTCCAATTCACACACGCTGCCACCGGCGTCATTGATAAAGTGGTCATAACCATAAATCTCACGCGCCTTACGGATGAACTCAGGGACGTCTAGCATGGCAGCGACTTCGGCATCATGATGTAATTGTTGTCGGCGCATGAATTCCTCTCGCGGTAGTCCCTCTTTCTCGGGATTTCCGACTTTGCCAAGAAAGCTGGATACGGGATGGAGATTATGTACGCTAATATTGTTACAGATATAAATTGAGTCGCTGCGTAACAAGTCTCGCAAAAAGGGCACCTGCATGGCCTGGTGTTTGATATTATCTAAAATGGGTTCATCCAGATAGTGGGTACCAATGCGATAATCACCTGAATAGTGGAACCAATGATCCTTCATCAATATATGCGATAAAAAAGTCTTACCGACGCCTGACATACCCAATAAGGTAATACTTTTTTGTTGCCACTGGTTGAAGCTGTCTAGGCTGAATTTCACATCAAATCTCCGTCGGTATTTAGCCTATCTTACCGAAAAAATGTGCTAAGGTCAGGTTCTTGTCGGGTCTAGGGCTTTTTGAGGTCAGTGTTTGGGAAATTATGTCAGATAGGGTATAT
>JBGMRO010000184.1:0-2220 GCA_048061555.1 Thiohalomonadales bacterium
GTCAAAATTGGCCTTATTGAAGTTAGAAAAAAAGCAACGGCCGTCATCCCACTTTCCAGGAGTATTTTCACCTGGGGAATTAGTCCGCGCCTTCATCACCGCATCAAAACCTTGTGCCGCGGTCGTGTTTGGTGGTTGTGGGCGTGTTGCGGTTATTCTTCCCTTACTGCCATAGGTATCATTATTATTTCCCGTCGGTAAGAAGACGGCACCGACCACAGCGATACCAAACGAGTTCCGACCTTGCTCTGTCAGTTTCTTCTTTAGGAACAAACCGACGTCACCGATACCTTGTGTACTACCTGCCGCTTCTATGTTAATAAACTGTTGCCCATTGGGATTTACGGACCCATCCGTTTGTGACGATCGATAGGGAACATTGACCCTTAGTGTAAAACTATGCAAATATTTTTGATCTAAATCGAAACCATAAAATATATCTAGGTCGGTTAATTGCCGGTTGACTTCAAAATCTTTAAATACGGCTAGATTTTCTTTTCCATCTTTGAAAAAATCGTCTCCTTTGATGGACATAAATCGTTGTGTTGTAGAAATATTTAACGTCTTGGGTGGTAGTACATAGGCATGTTGAGTGACCGCCGGACGCAACAAGGGCGGAATAAAGGTTTTAATTTGGTTTTTAATTTGATCCCGATCGAAGCGAATAAAATTTTCTCCCCCGTATTCGCCCTTATCCGTACCGAGTGTTAAAAAATTATCTGAAAATGTTTTACGCCCCCCTTCTTCTGCATCCCCCTCTGTAGCGTTTATTTCTGCTGCAAATAGACTTATAAAACACAGCATCCCCGTCGCCAAAATATTTTTTTTAGCGTGCATAGCTCCTCCTTATATCATTCTATTTATACAAATGATGGTGCCATCTGTTTTTGTTATTTCACAGAAGATTCTATCTGTCCGGAACTAGATTAGGCTGATGAATATTTGTTACAGCTTTTTTCAATTTATCTACCATTGGAATGACTTTCATCAATTTTTATGTATGTTATGTTCAATGGTGATGTATTATGTAAACTAGAGACTGATTAATGAAGACTATTATTTTGACTAACCATTGAAAGTTATTTGGCCGTTTAACATAATTTGGCGGCATTATGTAAAACGAACCGCTTATTTTGCATGGTGGTGCAGAGGGGAATAAAATAGAAAGGGAGATGGATACTAAGGTAAAAAATAGATTTACTTAACCAATGCTAGCTGCAAAGAGATATCTTGGTATTTTCGCCAGTAAACATTAAAGTCTGTAGTCAATACAGACTATATTGGTATAATTAAATTTAAAAAATCGACTGGTTAATTGTACCCATTTTGCAACTCAATTGAGTCATCTGCAAACCCACCACCTGTTTAAGTATCAGCCAGCACTATGCCTAATTGAGTTCATTTAGCCTCGCTAAGCGTTTTTTATATTTCCAGGCATTAATTGTTAACTTGCCAAACTGACTATTATCTTGCTGTTTATCGATACCACTTACACTCTATTTTTTTGCATAAATTCAATAACTTGCAAAAATTATTTTTGTAACCAGCGGCTCGTACTGCGGCAAACTATTCGTTATAGATGCCACAGTCGCATGGGTAAGAAACCATTTGTGGTCATTCTAACTATTGTCGATCGTGGCATCTAAATTGAATGTAGTCACAATAGACACAATGGGTGCATATAAATTACTGGAACTTCCAACCATGCACTATGTCTATCTGAGTAGTTACACAGAAGTTACTAAAATCGCGAAAGGTTGAATATATTTCGATGGGAAAACACTACATTCCGACCGAAACTATAAAAAATATCGAAAAAATAGTATACGCCGAGCAAGCTAGTAAGAAACAAATAGTGACGAAACAATTTAAATACTGTAATAAATGCGCTTTCGAATTATTTTGTTATTTCGGGTAAAGACTAAAGATAACGTTGCACAACACACACAACACAAAGCCGTAAAACATGGAAGATAAAGTTAATTAAATTGATTGAAGGCTATATAAAGCAACCACTTTAATTAACAAGGCAAGAACTGTAACGATGGATTTTAAAATTATCTTATACTTAAACTAAGGAAATGAAATGACAAAACCGATACCTCTGCCTCCGGGCATCAGAAAGGAGTGTTTAAACGATATCTCTTGTTGCAAACGCTATGGGCATTTAACCGTGGTCTATGATCCGATGAAACAATCCGGCGCGACCTTTGATCACGA
>JBGMRO010000184.1:2320-7412 GCA_048061555.1 Thiohalomonadales bacterium
ATTTAACCGTGGTCTATGATCCGATGAAACAATCCGGCGCGACCTTTGATCACGAACGCGAGCAATGGTCAATATTTTGGCCAATTTCAGAGATGGAGTTTATTCAACGTGCGACCTTGGCGGTTCAAATCACTAGCCTCGGCGAAGAAGTAATTACAGCGCACTAATGAAAAGGCAAAAATAGTCTTCACTAGGCTTGTAAACAATCCTCTGTGACGGAAAACATTCAGGACATTTGTAGACCGTGATCTAGTATCGCCGGTTTGCTCCTGAAAGTTACCCGTTTAGATCCTCCCATGCCAAAACCCATACCATTTAATACCCTTACCGTACCGCTATAAATCCATTATTTACACCTTTGACAATGACTGTCGGCCGCGCTTAATCCATCTCTATCTACACGAATATATTCGTTCGCAGCGCTATCGTTTACATCAAAAATAATAAAATTGGCACTTCACTTGCTAGAACGTACTGCTCTGGCAAGACAAATCGTGCTCACTCAAAATTTTTGTGGGTAAACATGAGCTTGTCTGATATTAGAGCGAACTCACAACTTAAGGAGATTCATTGATGGTGACCCAAATAAGTAGATGTGAATACCTGCGCATCTTGCTGTGTCTTTTTATTGGCTTAATACCCATCACCAGCCAGGCCGAGGTAACAATAATAGGAAATAAAAACATTAGTATTGATAGTGTAAGTCTCAAACAGGCTAAGAAACTTTGGCTTGGGAAATTAAAAAAACTTCCCGGTGCTGGCAAAATTAGTGTCGTAGATCTTCCGAATGCCAATACCGCTCATTCGGAATTTTATCGAAAAATAGTCAAAAAGAAACCATCACAACTTAAAGCCTATTGGGCCAAGGTGACGTTTACCGGCAAGGCATTCCCCCCCGAAAAATTGGCCGACGATGCAGCGGTCGTTGAATGGGTCGCGAGTACACCCGGCGCCCTTGGTTATGTAGATAATTCTGCCGTGAACGGCTCAGTCAAGATTTTGCTGACTGCAAAGTAAGGAGAAATTGATAATGTCACGGAAAATTAAATCGGTTTTTGCGGCGAGTTTATTCGCTATATTACCCATGGCGCCAGTGCAAGCCGTAGAGTTTGGTTTGTTTGGCGATGTCAGTGTAAACGATAGTGATGTAAAAGGTGAAAATTCTGCCTTTGCCTTAGGTGGGCTTGATTTCTATGCCACCCAGGCTATTTCGGATACTACGCGGGGGTTTGTAGAATTTGTTCTGGAAAATACGCCAGATGGTATTGTCACCGACCTTGAGCGCCTGTGGATTTCTCACACCTTTAAAGACGAAATCACCCTCGCGGGTGGTCGATTTCACACGCCCTTAGGGAGTTGGAACCGAACCTACCACCACGGTGCTATATTACAGGATACGGTATCTCGTCCCTTCTTTCTAGACTTTGAAGATGGTGATGCCGGGATATTACCCGTCCATGCAGTTGGTTTGATGGCCACCGGCGATTTTGCGCTAGAAAATAGTGAAATAAGCTATGAACTCGCCGTGGGTAATGGACCTTCGATCGATACCTCTAGTGCCGGTCTTAATGCGAACCCCGATGACAAACCAGAGATCGATATTAACAATATATCCGATCCCAATGGAAACAAGAGCATCGCCTTGCGTGGAATATATAAACCGGATGCCTTACCGATAAAGGTTGGATTATTCATGATGGATAACACCATTGCCGAATCTTCCGATGGTACTGGTAATGCTGCAGCGGCCACCGGCGACACCCTGGTCTCTCAGCTGATACTTGGTTTCGATGTCGGTTATACCTATGAAGACTTTGATTTGATGGCGGAATACTACAATTTTGACAATAAAAATGAAGTTGGCTCCGACGGTAGTCACAGCGCCACCGCTTATTTTCTACAATTGGGTTATCAGATTAATGATACATTCAAGGCCGTAGTACGTTATGAAGACCTCGATTTTGACACCAATGACAGCTACTTTCGCCTGCTCGGTACACAAAAGGCCAGCCATAATGTATTTGCGCTACGTTATGATGTCGATGAATCAAATGCTCTGAAATTTGAGGTAAATCAGAAAAATCTAGATCTTGCAGAGGATAGTACTTCTTACCGGCTACAGTGGGCATTTCTAATCCCTTAATCGGTATCCGATTACAAGCGGCCCCAAGCTATGGGGCTGCTTGACGGATTCGCGGGAAGATTGTATACCCGTACTCCTTTCTCGCTCTCGTCCCCGCTAAACCTCTAAAGTTAAACTCGTTTCTTGTCGATTATAGAGAAGCGAAAACAAATAGTTAAAATCCATACTCTACGGAATACAAATATGTGGTTGATAAATAGCTTTAAAATACAATATAAGATACTCATTATTGCATTAGTGGGTATTATTGGTTTTGGTTCGTATTTGACCATGAATTTCTTGGTCACCACGCATAACTCACAGCGATTAGAGGCCGTGCGCAATATGCATTATCCTGTGTTGGAACGCACAGATGCCAATATAGTAGGTCTCGACCGCCTAAAAGAAGTTTGGAATTCGGCGGTAACTACTGGTGAGGAAGACCTGCTTGAAGATGCACAAACTATCGCGACTGAAGTAACCACCGTTTATATGGAAATTGTAAATATCGATCCATCGTCAAAACAACAAGTAGATGACCTTACCCGGTATTTTAACGTCTATTTTTCGCAAGCAAAAAAACTGACCCTTGGCATGATAGAGGGCAACCTCGATGCGACTAAAACAAAAACCTTGGCTAACGTACTCGCCAAAGACCTCGAGACCTATGCAGACGAATTACGAATATTTCGCCAAGGCCAATATGAGCAATTCAACTCCGAGTTAGAAAACGCCGATCAGGCAAGTCGCAATAGTCTATCTTGGGGATTACTGATCGGTCTTATTGTGATGCTCTTGCTTGCAATCACGGCAGTCGCTATTAGCAGAAACATTGGCCAAGGCATTCACAAGGTGATGCTTGCCATGGAACGTTTAGCCGAGGGTGATCTTAGCAATAGAATCGACCATCACGGCAGCGATGAAATCGGCCAACTCGCCAACTACTACAATGAGTCTACATTACAAATACGCGAACTTATCAAAGAAATCGTGGCAGCGGTCATCCATTTGAGTTCGACATCTGATATTTTATTGTCCTCGATGAACCATACCTCGGACAGCGTTAATCAACAGCACCGGGAGACCGATGAGCTTGCGACGGCCATAACAGAAATGGCTGCCGCCGTCACCGAAGTTGCGCGCAATACCGGTGAAGCGGCGGAAGCGACTCAAGCCGCGCATGGCGAGGCTAATGAAGGCCTAAAGGTCGTAACAGCCACCGGACGTTCGATACAAGAATTGGCCAAAGAAGTCGAAACTGCTGCCACGGCCATCCATTCACTTGAGGAAGATAGCAAGAATATTGGCACGGTACTAGATGTCATTAAGGCGATAGCCGAACAGACAAACCTTTTGGCCCTGAATGCAGCCATCGAAGCCGCCCGTGCAGGTGAACAAGGACGTGGATTTGCCGTAGTCGCAGATGAAGTGCGCAATTTAGCCAGTCGCACGCAACAATCAACACTGGAGATTGAAGCGACCATCGATAAATTACAAGTAGGAGCCCGCAACGCCGTTGAGGTTATGGAAAAGGGGCAAAACCAGGCACAATCCTCTGTCAAAGAAGCCGGTTCAGCGGCTAAATTACTCGGAAATATTACTATCGCAGTCGATACAATGTCTAATATGAATAAACAAATTGCGACTGCCACCGAGCAACAAGCTACGGTAGCGGAGGAAATAAACCGAAATATTACTAGTATCAATACACTCGCCAATCAGACCGCGAGCAATGCAAAAGATTCGACCACCGCTGCCAACGAGATGTCCTCATTGGCTGAACAGCTTGGAGAATTGGTCGGCAAATTTAAGTTGGCTTGATCCATACCATAGCAAATGGGTAGTTAGCGGGATAAATCAAGATGGCCTCTGACTACGCCACAAAAAGACGATCATTCCTACCGCGAGTACGAACCATAACAACGCCCAGACGAATTCAGGCACCCAGGTACTCGTGGCTAATGCAGCGCCGTCTCCAATCGAACGACCGTCAAAAAGATTGAGTGGTGCCTTTGCCGCGCTAACCATTATATAAATACCGATAAACTCCATGAAATGTGGAAAAATGACACCGACGACATAACGGAAGGATGTGTAGAGGACGGCTGCAATAATCAGCATAATTGTTATCGTGACCCAATCTCGTGCATACAAAACGCCAACGACGATCAATAGACTCAATATACCGAATGCGAGCCAACGACTAGTAGCTCCACTAACATTCGCTCCTAGATAAATAATCGCGCCCCATATCACTGCACCCGCATAACCTGAAAATAATACCAGCGGTTGCCAGCCACCGCGAGTATAAGAGATACCAGAGCCATCGAATCGAAGCACGATTCGTTCGATGGAGCCGCCACTCAGCAACGCTGCTAATCCATGGCTCAATTCATGAAAAAAGGTCTCCATCCAGCCAAATGGCCAGTTTATAAAGGGAATTTCCGACAAAATAAGTGCTGCCAGTACGAAAATAGAAAATTTATGTTTCATTGAGTAAAATACCGAGTAAATCACTGATAAAAATGCGAACCGCGTTGGCGCGGCTACAATACCGAACATAATACAAGTTTGGGCCAATTATATATAACGAGTACCGTGCCACTAACAACTCGCATTGCGGCAAATTATTATACATAATATAGCGCTATCTTACTGATAAAAATATAATGGCAAACTCTAAAATCTATGACGAACAGCAATCTAGAAAAAATTCTTAAAGGGGTTTCTCGTAGTTTTTATTTATCGATGAGAATTCTTCCCGGCGCTATGCGCACACCGATATCGGTCGCCTATTTGCTGGCACGTGCCGCAGATAATTTGGTGGATAACGAAAAAACCCCCTATCACCTACGCGTGGCTTACCTACATGACATCTTGAGTGACTTAAAAAATGCTTCGTCCTCGAGATGCAATAAACTCAGCGAATCGTTATGGCTAACAATAGATAATCCTACCGAACAGCTACTC
>JBGMRO010000185.1:0-7344 GCA_048061555.1 Thiohalomonadales bacterium
TGTAGGTTGAGATCGACGAAATTATTCGGATTTAGGTTAAAACGAGCCTCGACGAGTAGCGATGCTCGATGTGGAGAATAAGACTGTCGTGGGTTACCGTCGGTGTAAAAATCGTTTCGGTCTTCGTCCTGAGCGAGGATGCCAATGTTGAGATTCAGCTTCTTGCCCTGGTATTCCAAGAACAAGTTTTGCACCGATGCGTCGCCTGCTAGGTGTTTAGCTTTGTTACTAGCATCTTTATAGAAGAACTGGGCAACAGAGCCCCCCAAATTATATTGACGGCTGATCTTGTAATGTATCTCCCCTCGTAATGCACTCGTGTTTAAGTAAGCTGAGCCATCTAACCGAGAAGGTTGGTAAACTGCGGTCACGGCATATTGCCATTTTCCGAACTGGTCACGCAACGCCGGTTCGATATTAATTTGCACGTAGTTGTATTCTTTAAGTCTTGAATAAATATTGCTCTGTACGTTGAGTAATAGCTTGAAAATACTGGGTGTGTGGTAGGACGCCGATATGGCCGATTGCAAAAAATTATCTTTTTGAGGTTGATTGTTGGTATTTGCGGCATCGTCGTTCTGTAGTTTTACGTTATCATTATTGCCCGCAAAAATATAAAATGAATTCTGCCAGCTAGATTGTCGTTGCATGGCAAATACGGATAAGCGGTTCTGGACGGCTATATTTTGTATGAGTAGAAAATATTTTTTTTTGTCCGTTTTAGCCGCCGCGAGCTGTAGCTGTACTGTCGCTGGTTGTGGTCGAGAGAGTTTCAGTAGGCTTAGCGCTATATTAATTCTGGCCAAGACCTCTAATTTTTTATCTCCACTAGCCTTAGTAAAGGCCGTCAGTGCGTCATCATATTGCTGTGTTTTATAATAGGCCGAGCCGAGATTAAAATATAATTTCGCGGTATTCATACCCAATTGTTCTGCAAGGAGAAATGATTTAATTGCCTGAGGGTATTGTTTCGTCTTGAATAGGGTTACGGCATCGCGAAAATGTTGGCTAGCCTCTGCTTGCGTTGGTTGGCGAGTAGGGGAGTCTAGTGCAGCGAAGCCGGTTTTCGAGCAGAGCAAAGTGACTATAAACAACCCGATTATTGCTAAGTAGGTTCTTATCCAGAAACGAATTATTAATCCTATCTCTGCGTTGTCCCGTCTTTCTAAGTGCTCACATAGTCGTATGTTAAGACTCTTTTTAATACACCCTTGAGCTAGGCCAAAATAAACTGGGCCATAACAGCGCAGACTTGTATTGATTAGACGACATTGTGTAATTCGTTTCCATCCGAGCACCATGCCGGAATTGTAATACTTTCGTTGTCATAGTTACAGTGTCATAGTTACAATGCCATGGCAATGTAACTATTATTCTGTACTACGGCGCAGGGACTCCTGCATCGCCGGTATTATCAGTAGCGGTAGTCGGCGGGGGCGGAGCGGCAGCAGTGGGTGGGCCTATCTCGGGGGAAGCAATATCCGAGACTACGCTATCCTCAGGCAGAGGGATATTGACCACGTGCGGGATAATATCTTGATGGATATCGGTAAGCCCGCCGAGGTGTGGACTAGGCATAGGGATGCGCTCTAATGCGTCCTCGGGGATTTCATCCAAACCAATAACCTGAATCGATAGTTCGTCTAGGTTGTCGCCAAAGGCAATCATAGGCATCGCTAGAGATAGTCCTAGTATTAGCTTAGGAATTATAATTTTGAGTCGCTGTTGGTTCAATGTTTGCTGCTCTGTCTCTCTACCGCTAATATTTTATGTGCCCAATATTACTAAGTGCCAATGTCCGCACATGCCCATGTCCTAGACAATAAGATAGCTAGGAAATGTGTCCGTTTGTCCATATTGGTGCCATGACCCGATTTTGCTGTACGTTGACGGCGACCTTGTACTCTCGCATCGACCCTTGATGGGTGATTTTCATAATAAGGAACCCCGATTTCTCACGTAGCGCCATCACGGGTACGCTTAACAGGTTTTTACCTGGTTTTAGGCGCCCCTGCCAGGACAAGGTTTGTTGTCCATTATAGCCATACAAGGCCATTTGTGGTGGAACCGATAGGGTGAAGGTGACGTCTTCGATGAGTTCTGCTGAATCGACTAAAAAATTTATCTGACGAGGTTTATTGACTTGCGCAGAGATACTGGATTGTGTCGCTATACTGGCATCACCTGTCGCTGCAATTCGCGTTGGCATTGTTACTTGATTGCCGAGTTGGTCGCTAACGACAAGTGCCAATACGAGTAGGCTAACGCTAGCCGCGATCCCGAAGTAATACTTGCGTTGTGTATTGCTTGTTTTACTTTCAACAACTAAAGAATCGGTGCGTAATTTTTTAGTTGCAGATTCCAAAGCGGTAGTAGGGTATTCGGCGGGTGCACGTGCAGAAAGAATACGTTGTTGTAAAGCAACGCTGGCTTTTGCTCTTGGGACAGCCCTTAATTGATCCCGTAACTGACTGTGTAGGCGAACCATTTGTTGGCAGGCGATACAATGTTGTAAATGTCCTTCAATTTTTACAGCTGAGGCGGAAATATCTGACGATCTCTGTAAATTTTTTGATTTCTCTGCACTGTGAGAATAATCGTCTTCGTTGATTAAAAGTCTAATGTCTTCACATTTCATAACAATGGGCCCGTCCCGTTTTGACCGTCCTTATGGGTCGAGATTTCCTTTTGATTGTCTTTTCTATCTATTATATGTTTTTCTTCCGCTGGATTCGAAGCTTGTCCCGAATGCGCTAATGAAAGCTGTTGTAGTAATTTTTCCTTGGCCCTAAAAAGCCCGGATTTTACTGTGCCCAGAGGGATCGCTAATATTTGTGCCACTTCTGGCTGGGTATAACCCTCGATTTCATGCAATACCACGATTTGCTGTTGTCTCTCGTTTAAACTGTCAAGTGCTTGCTGTAAACGTTGTTGTTGGTCATCGATTTCCAATGCGCGCGCGGGCCCCGGTTGGATACAGATCACATTTTCATGATGACCGGTTTCGTTTTCATGGCCCACATTGTAGCCGTACTGAACCGGTGCGTTGACCCTGCGTCGCCATTGGTCGACAAAAATACGATAGAGTATCGATGCCAGCCACGCCCTTGGGTTTCTAATCTCGCGACTTTGGTAACGTTTCAAAGACAAATTTACAAACAGGTCATGCACCAGATCCTCGGCGTTATCCTTGGACCCGGTGAACCTTATCGCTAATGCATACATATCATCTAAATGATCCGTGAGTATGGATGCAAATTCATCCGAACTCGGCATAATTGTTTTTTTTCATGCGGCCAATCTCACTAAACACGACTATGTGACAGTATAGACAATATTATGGCAGCGCGACATCAACGACCGGTGAGCCACTCCTCGCCAATTGAGCCCAGGGGTAAACCTGTGGCGGAAATATTAGTTTTTCTATTGGCGCGTATGCCTTGTTGTTGATACTGCCTGCCTTCATGCCTATATCAGAAATAGTGTACAGGTACATGTTTTCAGCCTGCGTCATAACGATTGCGCGCCTTGGATAGGCCCAGCCAATATATCCATCGTTCGTGCAGGCCCAGTCATATTCAGGGGCTACAATTCCGTTAGTATTACAGTAAAAATCCCAAGCTAGATCGGAATGGTCAATACGAGCTATTTCGCTGATGTTAGCGGAAGTTGACCCGTTGCCCAACGACACATCAAATGCGATCATGCCACTAAAAGATTGCCCAGGGATACGATAGGCATTTATCTGCATGGGTATAACCAGCATATTGGCGGGTTTATAAAAGGTAAATGCATGTGGGTCATAACTTGCTGCACTCCAGCTATAACCATTCGTTAGTGTCGGGCTGTATTTCGCAATGACATTGGGATTGCTTAGGTCGCTAATATCGATAAGTTGCAATTGAACATCATTGCTGGTTCCCAGGCCATTGGCGCCACCTGCACGGCCTATAGTTAATAAGTGGTTATCATCGTAAGGATGCATATAGGTGCTGAATCCCGGAATCTTTAATATCCCTTTCGATATCGGCTTGAGCGGATCACTTAAATCAAACGCAAACAAGGGGTCGACGTTTCGGAATGTGACCATAAACCCCTTGTCGCCCATGAAACGTACACTTTGTATGGTCTCGCCTATGGCCAAATCACGCACCTGGCCCACTACACCCAGATTGCCGGCATTGTCGTCTGCCAAGATGCTCATGTGGTTTTTGGTTTCGCTGAGCCAGGGTTGCTCGGGTGTCGCCACACTTCTATCCCGCTGTGTGGTCGCAACCCGAAGAAAGCCCTTGTATTCACTAAAATGGTAGCTGTTATTGGCGTGCCCGTCGATTTCGCCCGTGGCTAGGTAAGCGGGGCGCTGGGCAGAGATGGAAAACTTGTGTATGACAGTTTGATCGATATTGTCGTCGTTATTACCCCACCACCAATTATTACTGTTTTCTGATATATACAGACCGTCTTTACTGACATAGGTCAGCCAGGAGTTGTTCACAATAGCAGACGCCGCGATATTGTCGCCATTGGTATCGATACTGGTGACCACTTGCATGCCGAGTCGTGACTTGACCTTGGGATGATAGACATCGCTACACTGGAGAAAACCGTCGATAGCGACTTTTCCCGTACTGGAGCTCGTCGATGCTTGGGGTAGAAATGAATTGACATCTATATTGTCCACCACGGCGGTGATCTTAGCGGCGAGCTTTTCTTGAGCCGCAATCACCGCCGGATTATTCTTGATCGAAGCGGTCGTGGGTGAACTGTCTAGGTTGTTACAGCTTGCATCGCTAATCGCTTGGTTAAAGGCGCTATACAGTTTCTGAAACGCCGGGTCTTCGGTCAAAACGGTGGGCTTCAGTTCATGTCGAGTCACCATGTGCACTCGATTGTCGATGCGTCGGCTCGTTTGATAATAGCCATCAATACTGATCTGTTTTAACAACACCGGTTTTCCGGTCTTCGTATCGAGCATCGCCGAGACGTCAAAAAAGCTTGCGACTGCTTCATCGGGATTCGTCGCTTGCGGGGCAATGAGGCTGTCGATGGTCGATACCGCGATGCCAGGTACCGGATCAGTCGCTACGACTCCACCGGTATCGTAGTAGATGTATGGGGGACTATACTGCGTAATAACCGTGAGACGCCGGTTGCTATCGTCGTATAATAAATCTATGACCTCGGCACCCATGTCGATCTGCTGCATCATTGACATATTTTGTGGTGGAAATGCGTCGGCGATTAAAAGATAGCGTGAATGCGCAATAAAAACGGTACCGGTTTGTGGGTCTGTCTTGACCCTATCGCTTTCGTTAACACCGGCCTCTTGATTGTTGGTTTGAGAGACATCGTCCGGCCCAGAAACCAGCGTGGCTGAGGGCGGTGCCGTGATGTTACCATTGTCGGCGGCTACTTCCGGTGTGCCGCCGATGCTGGGGCCACTGCCGGCGATACCACCTATCTTATTGCACCCATAGTAGGCGTAGTCTGGAATGGTCGTATAGCGCTTGATCAGGGAGGCGCTTACATAGTCTTTAAACGCACTGCAACTTTGTGGTTGTATCAGGGCCAATGCGGATTTTGGTGTACGAATCTGATTGTCTGTGGTGGCGGGATTTCCACCGGTGTCTGTTGCGCCGCAGCCCGCCAGTAAGATGACACTGGCCGTGGCGAAGATTAAACCGATCTTGCTCAAAAAGTGCTGAATTTTCCGCATTTGTCTTCCCTCTAACATTCTTAAAGATGTGTCTGTTTCCTAAAAGTACGAATGAAGACGTCTCAGGGTTCCATGATTATACATTTTTTTCTTCTTTCTCCATCCTATGAACCTTGCAAGACAGCTTAAAACGAGTCTTGCTCATGCTGTCTGCATTCACTTTGGAATAAAAATAGTTAGTAAAAACAACGCGGTGTGAATTGTTATTGATGTGGTGTGCAAGCGTGATTATTGATATATACTCAGCTACACAATAAATTTCAAGCATTTTTTGCCACGGAAAATTAGAATAAATGGGCGGTTTATCTCTATAAGGATGAAAATATGAATACAATACCGATACGCGCCAGTACGCTGTTTTTATTTTCAGGGCTGCTTTTGTTACTGGCTCCTACAATATTACATGCGGCCGCAGTACATCACGATATCGCGGCGACCTTAGAACCCGACAGCTCGGTAATAAAGGTTAGTGATGCGATTACGTTTGGCGATCTTGCCCACAGCAGTCTCATTTTTGAATTGCATGAAGCGCTCGAGGTGAGTTCCTCCGACAGCAATGTGCTATCGCTGCAGGCAGTACAAGAGGCCAGTCCCACGCCGCTCGGCGGTGGCGGCGCTGCCATTTATAATCGTTATCTAGTCAAGCTTAAAGATAGTAGCAAGCCATTTACCTTGACTTACCAGGGTGCGATCCTACCTGCGGTAGATAGTGACGGTGAAGTTGTTGAAACCACGGGCGTGATCAATAATGAGGGCATATTCCTGGCGCGATCTTCCCGATGGTTTCCAGTTTTCCCCAAGATAAATTTTCTTACCTTTCGATTAGCGGTCACGTTACCGAAAGGGTGGAAGACCATCAGTCAGGGGAATGTCAGTCGAGGCGGTGCGGCCAAACCTAGTGAGGGCAGCGGCGACATCGATTCTGTGACATTTCAATGGCAAGAAGAACACCCTCAAGATGATATTTATTTAATCGCTGCTAGGTTTCACGCCTATATACAGCAAAACGACAAAGTGCAGGCGCAAGTTTTATTAAGAGAAGCCGATGAAGCACTCGCACAGAAATATCTCGACGCCACGGGGCAATATATTGAGATGTATAGTCGACTTTTGGGTGATTATCCCTATCAGAAATTTGCCTTGGTCGAAAATTTTTGGGAGACAGGCTATGGTATGCCATCTTTCACGCTACTCGGTAGTAAGGTATTACGCTTTCCATTTATTTTGTATACCTCTTATCCGCATGAAATTTTACACAACTGGTGGGGTAATAGCGTCTATATCGATTACGACAGCGGTAATTGGGCAGAAGGGCTGACGGCTTACCTCGCCGATCATTTAATGAAAGAACAACGTGGCCAGGCGCGACTCTACCGACGGGGTGTATTGCAAAAATATACCGACCATGTAAAAGACGGCGACGATTTTCCCTTGAGTGAGTTCCGTTCGCGTCATAATGCAGACAGTGCGGCGATTGGCTATGGCAAGACGGCGATGTTGTTTCACATGCTGCGCTTAGAACTCGGCGAGAGAGTTTTTGTAAAAAGTTTGCGCCAGCTATATAAAGAGCAGATTTATAAAATCACCAGCTTCGCCGACATACAACGCATATTCTCAGAAAATGCAGA
>JBGMRO010000186.1:0-7335 GCA_048061555.1 Thiohalomonadales bacterium
ATTACTAGTTTACTAACTCAAGCTCTTACTGACGATTTCCGTCACATCCTTGGATAAATTATTCTGCGTCAATATAGTATTGAGTTGTTGCTTTATTAGATCTTGGCGCGAATCATCAAACCGCCTCCACATTCCAAACACAGAAACCAGTCGGGCCGCAATTTGCGGATTTAAACCATCGAGTTCGATTATTTTCTCCGCCAGGAAGGCATAACCTACGCCCGTGGCATCGTGAAAATGTAAGGTATTACCATGACAAAACGCCCCTAACAAGGCGCGTACCTTATTGGGATTTTTTATACTATAGGCCGGGTGCTCACACAGCTGCTTGACACGATCCAAGGTACCCGGGAGATGAGAGATGGCCTGAATACTAAACCATTTATCAATCACCAAGGCATCTGAATTCCATTTATTATAGAACTCATCTAAACTTTGCTGGCGATACTCGGTATCGACATTGTTGAGCTGAGCCAATGCCGCGATAACATCGGTCATATTATTGGCTTGCTGAAACTGTTGCATACACATTTGATTGTACTCGGGCCTTTCCAATGACATGAGGTAATGAAGGCAGCAATTTTTCAGCGTCCTCGCCCCAACCGAACGCGGGTCGACGCTATACGGCTGGGAAAGATCATAAGCTCGGTAGATTTCCAAAAATGTAGTTTCCAGAGATTCCGCGATGGCTTTACACATGTAACGACGCACGTGGTGTACTGCCTGCGGATCTATCACCTCCATAAAATCAGCGATGTACGATTCCATCGGCAAAGTAATGGCTTGTGCGGCGAGAGAATTGTCCAATGATTTGTGCTGTAGGATGCTACCTATCGCGCTAATATAGTCTTCGTCTAGTGCAAGCGGTTCCTTTTTCTGATATTGACCGATGAGTTCTATGGCAATCTCGACGCCTAGTTGCTGCCCTGCATCCCATCGATTAAAGTCATCGTTGTCATGCGCCATAAGAAAACAGCGCTGAGTTCTATCCAATTCAAATTTTATCTTGACCGGCGCCGAGAATCCGCGCAGCAAGGAAGGCACGGGCTTTTCCGTAATGCCCTCAAATTCAAAACACTGCGACTTTCTTGTGACATGTAGCACTCGGGTCGAGTGACTGGTTGATCCTTCTGGATTGTCGGAAAGCGAGATGTCATTACCATCTCGGTCTAAGAGGCCTATCGCCAGTGGAATGTGAAATTCTTGTTTCTCAGTTTGACCCGGGGTCGGCGGACAATCTTGATTCACCGTTAATCGATATAGCTTATTTTTCTTGTCGTATTTGTCGCTAATGGTCAGCTGTGGTGTGCCGGCTTGGCTATACCAATTTCGAAATAGCTCTAAATCGATACTATTTGCATCTTCGATCGCTTTAACAAATTCCTCGGTGGTAACGGCCTGCCCATCATGCCGATCGAAGTATAGATCCGTGCCTTGCCGAAAACCTTCAGCACCGACAAGAAAACGTAACATGCGCACTACTTCAGCGCCCTTATTGTAGATAGTCACAGTATAAAAATTATTTATTTCTACGTAACTGTCAGGACGGACGGGGTGTGCCATAGGGCCCGCGTCCTCTCTGAACTGCGCGGTACGTAAAATATTGACATCCGAGATGCGTTTGACGCCTTTTGAGGTCATATCGGCGCTGAATTCTTGATCACGAAAAACGGTAAATCCCTCTTTTAGACTTAACTGAAACCAATCCCGGCAGGTCACGCGGTTTCCTGACCAATTGTGGAAATATTCGTGACCGATAACACCTTCGATGCCTTGGTAATCAGAATCTGTTGCGGTCTCGGGTTTGGCCAAGACATATTTTGAATTAAAGACGTTGAGCCCCTTGTTTTCCATTGCCCCCATATTAAAGTCGTCTACTGCCACGATCATATAGATATCCAGATCGTATTCACGACCGTAGACCTCTTCGTCCCATTTCATCGCCCGTTGCAGTGATTGCATCGCATGGTCACATTTGTCAATATTGTGATGTTGCACATAAATACGTAATGCGACCTCACGACCCGAGCTAGTGACAAATTTGTCTTCAATAAAACTCAGATCACCCGCGACCAACGCAAATAAATACGTAGGTTTCGGAAAAGGATCTTGCCAGGTGGCCCAATGGCTATCGCCGTCTTCCCCAGAATCGATTAGATTGCCATTCGAGAGTAAAACCGGGCAGGTCTTTTTCTTGGCCCGAATCGTGGTGGTATATTTTGCTAATATGTCGGGTCTATCATACATGTAGGTTATATGTCGAAAGCCCTCCGCTTCGCACTGGGTACAAAAATTTCCGCCCGATTGATACAGGCCGTTTAAGCTGGTATTCGCCAACGGATCAATCTTGTTTTCAATTTCTAAAACAAATTTTTCAGGGACATGCTGCAATGTTAGGCATTCGTCGTCACAACTATAATTCGCGCTGGATAGCCGATGCCCATCCAAGGTTATGCTGACTAGCTGTAAATCCTGCCCATGCAAAATTAGAGGTGCAGATTTTCGATTGACGCAGGGATTCAACTCGATTTTTAAGGTCGACTTGACTAGGGTATCGCTCTCGTGTAAATCAAAATGCAGCTCTATATCGGTTACTCGGTAATCAGTTTCCAGATAATCAGAGCGATTAATAGCGGGAGGTGTCTGTGCTTGTAAATCCGCAGCCATGGATAAATTCCTTTGGGACTTGAGCCTGTAGTGAAGTTATTGAGCAGCAGCAGACTATTGTCCGCTTTGCGCTCATCCTATGCGAAATAGGCTAGAATGTCATGGCCTAATTGGTTATTCTGAGCACTGCTCGGCAATCTATCCATGTGACGAAAAATTAGTTAATTATGCCTACCGATTCAATTACAAAATGCCCTTGCGGCTCTGAGATCAGCTATGCGAAGTGTTGTGAACCTTACCTATCAGGAAGCAAGACGCCCGCCACGGCGGAGGCACTAATGCGGTCGCGCTATGTGGCCTATACCCTGAAAAATAGTGAGTACTTACTATCTACCTGGCATACGAGTACCCGACCTAGCGAAAACCCGGTCGATGAAAGCCTGCAATGGCGTGGCCTCGAGATTCTTTCTACTTCCCAGGGTGGCGAGGGCGACGAGCGCGGGATCGTAGAATTTCGGGCGAAATGCCGGGTCAAGGACGAGTCTGCCGGACTCGATGAATCCAGTGAGTTTGTGAAAGAAGACGGAAAGTGGTATTACCTCGATGGCAGTGGTATTAAACCTATTCGCAGTCGTCAGGATCGCGTGGGTCGCAATGAACCCTGCCCTTGTGGCAGTGGTAAAAAATATAAAAAGTGCTGTGGATCTTAAACGTAGATTTATCGATCTTGGCCAAGCAAACTACTCGCCATGAAGACACTGCTGTCCGTGGTAGAGCTCGGTGGAATTCCTGACTATGCAAAGATCTATCGCGAAGCCGGCTTTGAACTGTCACAAGTCCGATCAATGCGGGCCGCTTTGGTGGTCATAAAGAATTCCTGCCCCGATGTGATCGCAGCACAATTCATATATAGCCCCACCTATGGTTCACAACTAAGTAATTTTGAGGCATTATTCGCGGCTATACAGTGTCAATCACCCAAGAGTAAACTTATTGCCTATTGCCATAAAGAAGATAGGCCACATCTAAAGATCGTCGCTGCGCGTGGACATGTGTATCGAGATTTTACCTACCCAGTAGATCCCACTGTGCTTTCGGCTTGTTTACTTGAATTGCTGTAAAAAGAGGCGGTCTTAAGGCAATCTCAAGGAAGTGCTGGCATCAATCGACTAGGCGGTTTGATAGGCTCTACTACCGGCTCACGTTTATGACTGTCATCCCGCTCTTTTTGGCTTTCACCCAATGTCAAATAACGTTTGGTATATTCAAGATAGCGTTCTGGAACTTTTTTACAGGTACCATTTGCGTATAATATTAGACCAGGAAGAATGCTGTAGAACATAACCTCTAAGGTATCTTTATCTATGTAGATAACGTCCGTGCGTGTCTTGCCGATGTATTTAGCATAATACCAAACTTGATTTTTTTGCATGCTAAATTGGGCCCCATTCCACTTCAAAACTTCATGGTCGCTGCGATCGTCGATGACATATTCGTGTAAATAATCAGAATCGGTATTAAATCTCCCGCTACAACGATACTTATCATCCGCCTGGGAAAATACGGGGGTCAGCAGTACGAGCACGACAGCGCTGCTAGAGACAATCTTCTTAAACATGACTAACATCATTTTCTGCGACTAATTTTAAGTCTGAGTTCCGCTGTAATTGTGCAATCAACGACAATGTTAATACACCTTTAATAGCTCTACATTAAAAATAAGTTTTGCGCCCGGTGGTATCACATTGCCTGCGCCACGATCTCCATAGCCCAATTCTGGTGGTATAATCAACGTGCGATGTCCACCAACCTTCATACCTCTAACACCTGCGTCCCAACCGGATATCACTTGACCTCGACCCAGCATAAACTCAAAGGGCTTAGATCCGACAGAGCTATCAAATTTTTTACCTTTAAACCCTTGAGCACGTTCATCGTAAAGCCAACCCGTATAATGCACACTGACCTTTGCATGAGCGGTCGCTACCGCGCCAGCGCCAATCTTATCATCCTGCAAAACAAACCCAGACTTCTCTCCATCGATATCCTCTAAATCAATGACATAGACCAATACCGCGCCACCAGGAATCTTCCTACCTTTACCTTCAGAACCATAAGCCAAGTCTGAAGGAATCACCAATGTTCTGCGCCCCCCCACTCTCATACCCTTGATGCCCTTATCCCACCCCTTGATGACGTCCCCTACACCGAGTTCAAAGGTGAAGGGTCTATCGCCTTTAGTGGTATCGAAATGCCTGCCTTTATTACCCTTTGCACGCGCATCATATATCCAGCCAGTATAATGTATGCTAACACGAGAGTTTTTGGCCGCTTCCTTACCTGTGCCAATTTTATTATCGGTTATAGAGAGACTAGTCGCCTGCCCGGTAATTGCGGCACACCCGCTGAGCTGAAGAACCACGAGAACCACAAGAAAATTGAAAATTTTTGGGAAATTTGACGACATTGCTCCTCCAAATCAATCGTTAATATAAGCTAGCCTGTAGCCCCGATCAGGAAAACAGGCATTATTGGGGTACCGATACTAGACACTAGAGTAATATCTCTAGTTTCGTAGTTCAACCTAAAATCATCAGTTGGACGGCCTTATGCTGCGGATGCATGGACGCATTAGAGCAGCTTTGGCCATGGATGGCCTTATGCTGCGGATGCATGGACGCATCAGAGCAGCTTTGGCCATGGATGGCCTTATGCTGCGGATGCATGGACGCATTAGAGCAGCCAAACTTAGAAATAGACCGTTTATGGGCGGGCACTAGCTAAATTCGGTTTGCATCATATCCCCGCTGGTATCTATGTGTATGTCTTTAACCTCGGGTAAATTAGATAATATGTAGGCACACATAAGCTGGACCATAGTCTGATTTTCACTCGACAGTGCCGAAAGTATCTTGTCCGCGGCAATTTTGCAGCGTTCTTCTCTATTTGGGTTCTCTACCCATTGCCTGCTCATCTGCCAACCGCGATCCATATCGGTATCAATTTTGGTGAAGAACGCGTGTGCCTCGGTTAATGTATCATCGGGTATATCAACAGTTTGGGCTTTTTCATCAATGTGAATCGTTATTTGCATCGTATTTTTCTATACTTAGGTTAATCCTAAAACCTTGTGTGACGGTCTATAACCGTCTCACAAACCGTTTTTGCGGCATAATACGCCGGGCATAACGATTAGGATGATAACAAGACCCACACAAGATGGAACTATCTACTCAGTAATAAGCCTTATATTCCTTACGCCCATTGTGCCTTAATCGAGAATATTTTATACACAGTTTTTTTAATGGCAGAGCCCAACTTCCGGTAAAATGGGCCGCCGCTCCTGCCATAACACCTAATAACCGTCATTATGATACTCATAAGTTGGATTAAAAAACTTAAAACCGACCTAGTACAAGGTATTCCCAACTTGTTTCGGCGCTATGCTAGTTACCTGCGATGGTTCTTACGCATCATTTTCGCCCTAGTTTTCATCGAGATAGGTTACATCTGGGGACTCATGCCCGATTGGGATCAATTCACCCATGGGCCGATTCAAAAATCTCGCATGATCGTGGAATATGAGTACAAACAGGCCAATCGCAATGATTTGCCTAGCCTGCGTTGGTATCCTGTGCCATTCAAGATAATCCCTGAACACCTTGTACGCGCCGTGGTCGTCGCCGAAGACAGTCGTTTTTATAGCCACAAAGGCTTCGACCAGGCGGCGATAAAACGTGCAATAGAATACAACTTGAGCATCGGTAAGTTTGCTTATGGTGCCAGCACTATATCCCAACAGACGATAAAGAATATATTACTTAATCCATCCAAAAATCCGTTACGGAAATTACACGAAGCCATTTTGACATTTGCGATGGAACAGCAGGTGGGAAAACAACGCATTCTAGAGATGTATCTGAACATCGCCGAATTCGGTCCAGGAATTTTTGGTGTCGACGCGGCCGCCAGACATTATTTCTATAAATCGGTACGTCAACTCACCATTAACGAATCCATAGAGTTGGCAGCGACACTGCCGTCACCGCGTAAAAATAATCCTGCAACCCGCAGCAAACAGTTTATACGCCATCGGGACAAAATTCGTGCGCATCTAGGTTTTCCGATTTAGTGTTCGGTTCACTGGGTTTTATTTTCATACTGCGTAAGCAATTTATCCAGTTGATTGGCAAACGATTGTCGATCACTCTGGTTCAGCGCCGCCGGGCCCCCCGTTTGCACACCACTCGCTCGCATGGTGTCCATAAAATCACGCATATTTAATCGTTCTCGAATGCTGTCCCGGGTATACAATTCGCCACGAGGGTTAAGCGCGTGAGCGTCTTTTTCAATCACTTCGGCAGCTAGTGGTATATCGCTAGTAATAACAAGGTCACCGGCGGCTATGCGTTTAACAATCTCATCATCGGCGACATCAAACCCGGGTTTAACCTGCAGGAAATTTATGCTATTTAAACGTGGAATCCGTACAGGGTGATTGGCAACTAGCGTCATTAATATTCCAGTTCGTTGTGCCGCCCGGAATAAAATTTCTTTTATCACCACAGGACATGCATCTGCATCCACCCAAATTTTCATTATCAACGACCACCTGTAAAACTATCTTTTGTATATAATCCGTAGCTACCGTACCACATCTAACGCAAAGCAGCATATATACCCAAAGCGTTTGAGATTTAGGTGTTTAGTGCCTGTCATATTTTATCC
>JBGMRO010000187.1:0-7213 GCA_048061555.1 Thiohalomonadales bacterium
ATGACCATTTTTGAACGTAGAGATGAGGCTTTACCGGGACTGCCTGAGTAGTTACGTCAGATATTTACAAAATATATGACAATATGGCCAGCAAAGCTCAGCACTAAGACAATTGCAGCTTAGTGATCAAAGAGTAGTAGCTAAATATACCCAAAGCATTAATTATTACATTTGTTTAAAACGAAAACCATAAGCGCGACTCACAATAAGTGACTTTTTGCAATTCAGTAACTGTAATTCATAGCGCCCGTCCAGTGTCCGCTCTGCGCTTACGATACAACTCGCATTGACAATTATCCCACGGTGAATCCGCCAAAACATATCGGGGTTTAATTCCTCTTCGAGTTTTTTCACCGATTTACGTATCAGCCACTCCTTTTCATGCGTCACTACACTGGTATATTTATCACCTGCTTTAATGTAGCGCACATCTTCAACAGGTACGATATAAACCTTACCGTTATCCAGAGCCTTAATCCAGCGAATATAACCGACTTCAGGCGTTATGGAGTCGCTAAACTTTTGTAGCAGTAACGCCAAATCGGGATTACTAGATTCACCTTGATCGATATGTGACTTCAGTCGATCTACCGTTTTGTGTAATCTACCTCTATTAATCGGTTTTAACAAATAGTCAATCGCATCAAGTTCAAAGGCGTTGATGGCGAATTCATTATAGGCGGTAATAAAAACAACATTGCAATCGACATTCAGCTTTTGTACGACGTCTAGCCCGGTCAAACCAGGCATATTAATATCTAAAAAAGCAACATCCGGTTCCAATTTATCGATTAGTCTTACCGCATCACGGCCATTCGCGGCTTCGGCAATGATTTTCAATTCAGGCCATATTTCCCCCAGCAGGTCACCTAGGTATACCCGCAAGTTGGCTTCATCATCAGCGATAATGGCTGTGAGTGTAGAGTTCATGCCTTCACCCCAGGCTCATGTGGAATAGCTATCGTCACGCGTAGACCGGTAGGTTGGGTGTTTTGTAGATCCAAAGATGCCTCATTTCCATATAATGCCTTTAATCGCTGTTGCACATTTGTGAGTCCAACACCATCTCCAGATTCCTGCTCCAGGCCACCACCATTATCCTCTATTAGAAATATAATTTTTTGATTATCATAACGTCCTTTAATGAAAATCTCGCCGCCGTTAATCAGCGGATCAATGCCGTGTCGTATCGCATTTTCAACTATGGGTTGTAATAACATTGGAGCGAATGGCAAATGATATAATTGTTGATCGACTTCAATATTAAACTTCAAACGATCCCCCATACGTTCCTTGAAGATATCCAGATAAGCCGTGATCATGTTTAGTTCATCTTTGATTACCGCAGAATCTCGCCGAGTATATTCTAAAGTGGCGCGCAAATAATGACTTAAACTTTCTAACAAAATTTTACTTCTGCGAGGTTCATTCTCGATAAGTCCAATCACATTTGACAAGGTATTAATTAAAAAATGAGGTTCAATTTGTGATTGCAGTAGTTTTAATTCACCTTCCACAATGGTTTTTTCGTTGGCTAATATCGAAAGTTTATGTTCTTGTAATTCAATAGTTGCCCTGGACAAGGTTTCGCGTGACATAAAATAGTGAATAATCACTGCGCCAAACAGAAACGCAAAAAACAAATATTGAAAAACCAGATCATAACGTGCTATAAAAAAATCAGTAATCGTGATTCCATTGACTATTACACTAAAAATAGCGACCAAACTAACCCCGGCTACCGACCCAATGATCAATGAAAGTAAGGTCACCGCGAAACTGATATTTGATTGCTGAAAATAATGATGCCGAAATTGATATACCCCATGCAGGGAACCGAAAATACTCAAGCCTATCAATTGTGAAACTATCAAATTATTCAGAAAGCTGTCTTCAAACAATAATCTGTATAATAGAAAAGCGATAACAGAATTAAATAACAATGTGATGGTGAATTGCTTCACAATCGAAATACTCGAAAATAAAACAAATGTAGACGATTTTTTCAATGACACACTGCCCATGTTATTATTGTAGCTTTTAACATTGCTGTTACCTTAACCTTTGGATTAAAAATGAAACAATTCAGACCTCTCTTTTACGCTCGTTGAGGATTATTATTGATTCAACATTAAGGTCATACTATATGACTAGTCTATAATAACCTAGCCTCGCCCGCATGACTTAAAACGGTACTAAATAATCGTTGGCCCGCTCCCCTACCCAAACTGGAGTTTCATAGTTTTTATCGGCGTCGCCCTGGTGACAAATTGCACAAGAAGCCCCGGTCGCGGCGACTAAACTAGACTCGGGATTCTGAATTTGACCCGGAGTACCCTTAGTGCGGAAAATTTTTACATTTTGCGCTACTTTAGCGATGCGTTCTTCCAACAACTTATGAAATGGCCAAGAGTCATAATGCTCTAGTAAAGTCGCATTATAATAAATGATTTGTGCGATATCCGTTTCTCCCGCCTTGACCAGGGCATCTCCCATGACGAGAAAGAACCCTTCCAAGTTATACGGCGCAATCCAACTGTCCCAACAAGCACGATCAGCACCCACCAATGTCTGTTGTACCAGATACGGGCTAAAATCAGGATTACTGCGATCAACCACGGTATTAGCACAAACATCGAGATTATCCCAGTAATGCGACAATGCTTGCTCAAATGCAGGACTATTATGCGGTGCTGTAACATCGACCCCGTAGGCCGCCCCGAAATGAGCCCACTCTGGCCATAATGCAACCGAACGATTAACGTCGGCCAGACCTTTGACATAAAGATCATTATTTTGTGTCGCACGTGCTAAAAACAAACGCGAATAACCCAGGAATCCTAGAATTCGAGGTTCGTCCGGCGCAAAGGCGCTCGCGATGCTAAATGCCTGCTCTGCATTTTGTATATACTGAAACGCTTTGGCCGGCTGAGCAATGCCATTTGACAATGCCCAAAAATTAGCGAAACCAATATGGGCGGTGGTATAAACATCGAACGGATCAGCAATTTGTGCTGCCTGAAGTTTAGTTATAACCGTGTCGAAATTTTGGTAATTTTGGGTCCCATGGATCAAATCCCAAAATTCCTCATCGGCCTTTCTCGCCAACTCGGTCCTCTCACCTTTTTCTAAATCATTAATCTCCGTTGCATGTTCATAATCATGTTCGTCTGCAAATATATGGGTGGTAAAAAACAGAATAGCAATAACTAATAATCTTCTCATTTTTATCTCCATTAGGTATAGTGTACCTGCTGTACAGTTCATCGACAGCTTACCCTTTCGACAGTCTCATACCATTAGGTTGCGACGAACAGAGAAATAGGCGGATAAAGCGCTAATAGGCTTGACGTGTGGGGACAGTATGCCGAGAGTAACATAGGAAAATCTGAATATTGGCATTTACCAGTGGCTAGAAACACGAGGAAAAAGAGGGCCAAATATTACCGGCCTGGGTAAAGGTGATGGAACAATTTCCAGATCGATTTAGTTTAGGCATGGAAGTGAATTCAAAACCGAGTAGTCAGTCGTCGAACATGATATTCGGGGTTCCGTAATATTTTTCTAAAGCGATGATTGATGGTATCGACAACCTGTTGTAGTCATCCATTTGTTAGTCCAGTGAAGTCGATTCCTTGTGGGAAAAAACGTCTGATAAGTCATTTTGGTTATCCTTTTGTTCTTGTAGTGTGTTTGGTCGCACAGACACATTACCAGTACTTCCAAAATGGCCCAGCTATAGGACTGACAATTGGTTGGTGCACTTAGATGTTGAATTCGTTTAAAACTACTAGATTCATAGACGCAAGCAGAAGGGACAAACAACCATGAGACTGCTACTTATAGAAGACAATGAGAGTATCGGTAAAGGGCTACACACAGGATTAAAGCTCGCCGGGTACGCCGTTGATTGGGTAAAAGACGGAGAAATGGCGCTATCGGCCTTCCGTACTGGCGAATATGATATTGCCGTACTCGATTTGGGCCTACCCAAGCGTTCCGGTATTGAGGTTCTGCAAGAAATTCGTGCCCACGGTACATTATTGCCGGTCCTCGTCCTGACCGCCAAGGACACCGTCAATGACAGGATTTTAGGGCTCGACAGTGGTGCCGATGACTATATGCTAAAACCCTTTGAGTTTGACGAACTCAAGGCTCGACTACGGGCCCTATTACGACGTAGCAGTGGTCGAGCGAATCCCGTACTAAATTACGCAGATGTGGAAATCGATCCAGCCTCACATACGGTAACCAAAGCAGGTGACATTATAGACTTGTCTCCAAAGGCGTACGAAATATTGTTGAGTTTGGTGGAAAATCAGGGGCGGGTCATGTCACGGTCCCGACTAGAAGAAAGCATGTACTCTTGGAAGGATGAACTAGAGAGTAACGCAGTAGAAGTACACATCCACCAAATTCGTAAAAAAATGGGCAGCAAACTCATTCGGACCATTCGTGGCGTGGGTTATATCATGGATAAACCCAAGTGATCCTTTCGATTAAAAAGCGCTTTTTAGCGGTATTCCTTACGCTACTAACGCTAATGGTTACGATCACCGTCAGCAAGATTTATATAGATGCAAAACAGCAAATCCGTGAATTATTTGATGCGGAATTGGCGCAAGAGGCACACTTAATCCTCGATATAACCCTGGCAGAATACTCTGAATTGCTTAGCGGGCGTGAAATCTCCGAGGCCATCGGGGTTGAAAACACCCTATTAAAGAATCTACACAAATACCATAATCAAATCGTTTTTCAAGTCTGGAATAAAAAGGGTCAATTAATCATTCGATCTGCAGATATACCGAATACACCGATGATAGACATTGACCAGGTTTTCGTGAACAAGACGATTGGAGATAAACGCTGGCGTATATATTCGGTGTATGACCAAGATAGCAACGTGCGCGTACAGGTCGCGCAACATTTTCAGCGGCGTAGCACCCTTATTGGTGTCATTTCCAAGCAATTGTTTTGGTCTATTATCATTCTACTACCGTTATTTATACCTATAATATACCTTAGTGTGAATCGAGCCCTCGCTCCATTTATGCAGATTACACGACATATACAACAGCGCGCCATACATTCCTTGGAGCCTATAAACGTCACCCAGGTTCCGGACGAGATACGTTCCATTATCACTGCATTGAATTCGCTATTCGGTCGCCTAAGAATTGCCATTGACGACATCGTCGTGTTCACATCCAACGCTGCACATGAATTACGCACACCCTTAACCTCACAAAAATTACATGCGCAAATCGCCTTAGAAACAAAAGATCCGCAAATACGTCAGGATGCACTGCGGGAGGTCATGAGCGGTGTAAATCACTCTACCCAAATAGTCGAACAACTACTCATGCTGGCTCGATTGGATCCGGAAGATGATGTGCAAGAGCACGAAGTCGCCGAATTAAATGAAATCACCCAAGATCGTATCGCGGAACTAGTCCCTTTAGCGTTTGAAAAAAATATTGAAATGAGTTTAGATGCCGACGAAAAATTTGCAGTTTTGGGAAAACCACCGCTGCTAGCAGTTTTGGTCAGAAATCTGGTAGAAAATGCGATTCGTTATACCCCGGAAAACGGAAAAATCGATATCTCCATCCGCCACGAACCACTAAAAATTATTTTACAGGTCGCCGATAGTGGCCCCGGCATCCCAATCAATGAACGACAGAATGTCTTTAAACGTTTCTATAGAGGAGAAAAAACCGGTGACACCGTAGGCACGGGACTCGGTCTGTCGATGGTCGAGCGCATTGCGCAAATTCATAAGGCAACAATAAGCCTCGCTGACTCTTCATATAACGGTCTGCAAATCGAGATTGCTTTTTTACCTGCGAGATATTGAGTCAATACGGCCGGTTGCTTCATCACGTCCTTCCGAGCAAAATAACCCCAACGGTTTTCCGGTCACGACACCGGGCGAGAAACATTTATACTTTGAATACTCGTCCATGATCCAGCCCATAATTTTGGCATTGGCATTGACGTCCGGTGCAGGAGTATCAATCGTAAGAGCAATAATCTCCTTGGTTAATTCAACAAAACGGCATTATAAAACGGTTTTCGATCGATTGAATTTATCTAATCATAAAGCAACTTGGAATTTAGGACGGCCATCGAAACGTGCTGCATTTACGCTACATGTAAACCTGCAATACATTTGTGATCACAAAGACTTCAATAATTTTTCAAAGGTCCATGCTGTTTTCCCCTTAAAGGAGAAAGCAACAATCACGGTCGTATCTATATTTTCCGTACGGTATGTTGGCACTAAAACATTCGTATCATCAGGCGTAAAATCACATTCACCGCTCACCACCATCATGTTCAGGCCTGGCATGTCACGGGCCCGTACAAACGCTAGATAACTCGCTAAAGCATGCTTGTCATGGCAATACACCGTATTTGCTTCCAGATATTTCCCTGTATCTGCATGCAGCAGAAAACTCGCCACCAGAAACAGGACGACCGCTGACCCACGACTGAGCAGAACTAAATAACGTTGATATTTTGGCAGCGACATATATGACAAGCTCTTAATTGCACACAAACATTTCTGGTAAAAAGAAAAAGCAATGCAATTTTTGAACCGAGGAGGGAAAAATACTTAGCCGCAATCTGGACTATCGCGGGTTTGAGTCAGTAACACAAATCTCTTTAGCGAGCACATCCACTAGCTCGCCTGTTATGGCATTGTAGAAATGCGGGTGTACACTGCTATTCGAATCATAATACACCGTTTTTGAATCTATATACACTTCCCGCAATAACTTATGTTTTTCGAACAATCGTAATATATTGACGATACCCTCATCTGAGACCATGTTGTCCCAACGATGCAGACGATTACGAATTTGGCTAAGAGTTAGGTGCTGAATTTTCTCTAGTAAAGCCTCGGCGACTTCAACTCGTATGGCCGTAGGCTCAATACCCTTTGCTCGCAACAAATTGACAATCGGGGACTCTTCTTGTTTAAGCAACCGTTGGGCTTGAATCATAAAACAAACTCCTTAATACAATATTTTCCGTAGAAACTCTACACTTATTGGGTGAATCAACCCAATAGGACACCATGCTAACCCTTAAAACTGGGATTTAAAACTGGGATAGACCCGACATGGGCATAGGGTTTACCCTAGATTTGTGATTCGTGATTCGTGATTCGTGATTCGTGATTCGTGATTCGTGATTCGTGATT
>JBGMRO010000188.1:0-7207 GCA_048061555.1 Thiohalomonadales bacterium
TAATATCAGAATTGTCGACGTTTCCTTATCTTTTTTCTATACTAAATAGCAAATTGATCGACTCGAGTTGATTTTTGTTCTCACTTTATACTTGATTAAATATAAATTGACCTTATATTACGCAGGGGCGGGGTAGCCCTGTGGATAACTATCGTAGCAGTCGACCGGAATCCAACATTATCTATACCTATTACGAATAGAGATAGATTGTGCAATAGGTAACGCAAATACATATAGGTAATGCGAACACAATAGGCTGCAATAGTTGACAGTGCGAAGTCGGAGAAAAGCATGACAAAAGAGCGGGACATTAATCTGGAAGAAGAGCTTCTTTCATCCAGCGAAAGTATAGATCGTAAATTAAACGATCAGACCCTGGAGGACTTTGCGAATGACCTCATGGATAGCGAAGAGTCAGATAGTTCAAAACAAACAACTTCATCTTCTGATGGGGCGGTATCTGATTTAGAGGCTAAGGACAAAAATGAAGCAATTTCAGCGGTACCGTCGAACGAAATAGAAAAAATACAAACAGAAATGGAATCCTTAGCAGGCGAACTCAAGCAGGCAAAAGACAAGGCGGAGGAAAATTGGGATCATTTTGTGCGTGCCAAAGCAGAATTGGAAAATTTACGTCGTCGTTCGCAACGTGATGTGGAAAATGCACATAAATATGCCTCCGAAAAATTTATTCAGGGCCTGTTACCCGTAATCGATAGCCTGGAAATGGGGGCTGTGGTGGCTAGGCAGGACGATGCCACCATCGATAAATTATTGGAAGGCATGGAATTAACCGTAAAAATGTTTGCCGATATCTTGGAAAAATTTGAAATAGAACGGCTCGATCCTACTGGAGAGACCTTTAATCCCGAATTTCATCAGGCGATGTCGATGCAGGAGTCTGCCGATAGTAGCCCGAATACGGTGCTTGCAGTGATGCAAAAAGGCTACAAAATTAAAGACCGATTAATACGACCGGCGATGGTCGTGGTATCGAAGGCCGTGGAATCTGCCAAGGCAACTAAATCCAGTAAAGCTAAATCAAAAGATGGCCTATCTAAGGATGACGGAGAACAAAAAGAAGTTGGAACAAATATTGATGAAAAAGCGTAAGCAGAAACACGAGCAAAAACAAAAATAAACAACGAAAAACCGCATAATTGAACTTGATAAAGGATTAGGGCATCCCCACGTTCACTATTGACATTAGAAATTGATGATTTAGTGGTTCAGGAATATATTCTAACTACTTGATTTCGGAGAAAAAGTAAAATGGGAAAAATAATTGGTATTGACTTAGGAACCACAAATTCCTGTGTTTCAGTCATGGAAGGTGGTAAAGCAAGGGTAATAGAAAACAGCGAGGGCGATAGGACGACGCCGTCTGTGGTGGCATTTACCGACGATGAGGATTTAGTGGGCGCGCCTGCTAAACGTCAGGCGGTCACAAATCCGGTCAATACCATCTATGCCGTGAAAAGGCTGATTGGGCGCAGATTTACAGATGCCGAGGTTCAAAAGGACATCGATCTGGTACCGTACAAGATAGTAGCCGCAGAGAATGGCGATGCGTGGGTTGAGGGCAACGGCAAGGCGATGGCTGCCCCAGAAGTTTCTGCGCGTGTTTTACAAAAAATGAAGAAAACGGCAGAAGATTATCTCGGTGAGACGGTTACCGAGGCCGTTATCACCGTGCCAGCCTATTTTAATGATTCACAACGTCAGGCAACTAAAGATGCGGGACGTATTGCGGGCCTGGAAGTCAAGCGTATTATCAATGAACCCACCGCAGCGGCATTGGCCTTCGGGATGGATAAGAATGAAGGCGACCGCAAGGTTGCCGTATATGACCTGGGTGGTGGTACCTTCGATATCTCTATTATTGAGATCGCAGACATAGACGGTGAACACCAAATCGAAGTTTTATCGACTAATGGTGATACATTTTTAGGTGGTGAAGATTTTGACCAGCGTCTGATCGATTATTTAGTAGATTCTTTTCTCAAAGAGCAAGGCGTTGACTTGCGTAACGACTCGCTAGCATTGCAGAGACTGAAAGAAGGCGCTGAAAAGGCCAAGATAGAGCTATCTTCTACACAGCAAACCGATGTCAACTTGCCCTACATTACTGCGGATGCGAGTGGACCTAAGCATTTAAACATCAAATTGACTCGGGCTAAATTAGAGTCGTTAGTGGAAGAATTGATTGCACGCACGTTAGAGCCATGTAAAACGGCGCTGCAAGATGCAGGTGTTAATGCTTCACAGATCGACGATATTATTATGGTCGGTGGCCAGACACGTATGCCTAAGGTCCAGGAGGCGGTAAAAAACTTTTTTGGAAAAGATCCTCGTAAGGATGTCAATCCAGATGAGGCGGTCGCCGTTGGTGCCGCGATTCAAGGTGGTGTATTAGGTGGCGAAGTAAAAGATGTGTTATTGCTTGATGTGACACCATTGTCTTTGGGTATCGAGACTATGGGTGGCGTTATGACCAAGCTGATCGAAAAAAATACTACAATTCCCACCAAGGCTAATCAGGTATTTTCTACTGCTGATGACAATCAAACAGCGGTCACAGTGCATGTATTGCAAGGTGAGCGCGATGTCGCTACCGCGAATAAATCTTTGGGACGATTTGATTTATCCGATATCCCACCTGCGCCTAGAGGTGTGCCACAAATCGAAGTGAATTTTGACATCGATGCCAACGGAATATTAAATGTGTCGGCCAAGGATAAGGCCACGGGTAAAGAGCAATCGATTGTCGTCAAGGCATCCAGTGGTTTATCGGACGCTGAAATTGATAAAATGGTTAACGATGCGGAAGCCCATGCAGAAGACGATAAGAAATTTCACGAATTAGTTAATACCCGTAACCAAGCCGACAATATGATTCATGCTGCGAAAAAATCATTGAGTGATTTGGGAGAGCAAGTCGATACGGTAGAACGCATGGCGGTTGAAAATGCCATCAAAGAACTTGAAACGGCCCTGGGCAGTGAAGATAAATCCGTCATTGACGCTAAAACAGCTGCCTTGACAGAAGTTGCAGGCAAAATTGCAGAGAAGGCCTACCAACAATCTCAGACTGAAGCAGGGGCTAACGCCGGCGCGACTTCAGGTGCAAGTAATGCAGCAGGTGATGCGGCAGCCGGTGCTGGCGAAAATGTTGTAGATGCCGAATTTGAAGAAGTTAAAGAGGAAAAGTAGGCCGGTCTTAATTTGTTTAGCCTGCTTTACTTCGACCGATGCTGGATAAGCGTAGCGTATCCAGCAAGATAGTGAATACACGACCACCCTCAGGGTGGTAGCTGTGTTTGAGCTTTATTACCTACAGCTTAGGTAATAAAGCAGATTAGCACATAAACCAACACAACAATATTATCAAGATATACTTATGTCACAGCGCGATTACTATGAAGTCTTAGGCGTTTCCCGCGATGCCAGTGACCCGGAAATAAAGAAGTCCTTTAAACGCTTAGCGATGAAATATCATCCGGATAGAAACCAGGACGACCACACCGCAGAAGAGAAGTTTAAGGAAGGTAAAGAGGCCTACGACATTCTGTCCGATTCCCACAAGAGATCAGCTTATGATCAATTTGGGCATGCCGGGGTGCAAGGTGCTGCGGGTGCCGCCGCTGGTAATGCCAGTTTTAGCGATATCTTCGGGGATGTATTTGGCGATATCTTCGGCGGTGGGCATGGCGCGCGTGCTCGTCGAGGCGCAGATCTTCGTTATAATCTCGAGCTATCCTTAGAAGATGCGGTAATGGGTACAACGGTCAAGATACGGGTGCCGACCGCAGTTTCCTGTACTGAATGTGGTGGTAGCGGCGCGAAAAAGGGTAGTTCTCCCACCCTGTGCTCGACCTGCAATGGCGTCGGACAAGTGCGTATGCAGCAGGGGTTTTTCTCACTGCAGCAAACCTGTCCAAAATGTCGTGGTAGCGGCCAAATTATCGACAACCCGTGTCGAAAATGTAGCGGTCAAGGAAGGGTGCACGAAGATAAGACCTTGTCCGTTAAGGTACCTGCCGGTGTTGATACGGGCGACAGAATTCGTCTATCAGGAGAAGGTGAGGCCGGTGATCATGGCACGGCACCAGGTGATTTATACGTGCAGATCGCGGTTAAAGACCATCCCATATTTAGTCGAGAAGACGCCGATTTGTTTTGTGAAGTACCCATTAGTTTTGTTACCGCGACCTTGGGCGGCGATCTAGAGGTGCCTACATTAAGTGGACGGGTTAAATTAAAGATACCGATAGAAACACAAAGCGGAAAATTGTTTAGATTGCGTGGTAAAGGTGTGCAATCTGTACGTGGTGGTAGCGTCGGTGACCTGCTGTGCCGTATTACGGTTGAAACGCCGGTCAACTTGAATGACAAACAAGTTTCGTTATTGCGTGAATTTGAAACGACTTTGGCGAGCAATACCCGCAAACATCGCCCTAAAGAGACCTCCTGGTTAGATGGCGTGAAAAACTTCTTTGATGACCTGAAATCCTAAACTCGGCGGGCCGAAGGAAACAAGTAATGTTACGAATCATAAAAAATATACGCCGTAAAATGGCGGTTTTGACAAATGTGCGAACGGACAATAAGCGTCGTAATTTTCTTACCAGCCTGCTGGCGGGTGCCGGTGGCTTGTTGGCGCTAAATGGTGTCGCCAAGGCCTCCGATGCTGCCGACGATGATAAAGAATTGCGATTTCCTGGTGATCCTGCAGAGCACAAGGTGGTTTATCAGTTCAACAAATCAGACTCAAAATATCATAATTCTGTGTTGTTTTCGGTCGGTGCGGTATTGCGTAAATACGGTGACAATGTACAGATCGTCGTTGTCGGTATCGGTACCGGTATCCATATTTTAGCCAAGAAACCCGAGCGTCCGGTCAGTGATGAGATTAAACAACGGGTCGCGAGTTTAATGCAATATGGTATTAAGTTTCACGCCTGTGGCAATACCATGAAATCACTGGAGTGGACCAAAAAAGATATCATCGATGGCGTAGAGATCGTCGAAGTCGGTGCCGCAGATCTGATTGAATTACAGGCTGCGGGTTATTCTTATATTAGTTGGTAAAATCGTAAATCGTGACTCGTAATTCGTGATTCGTGATTTATCGCCCGGTGGGCTGGGTAAGATAAAAAGAAGTTGTGGGGAATTGATAGTGAAAATTGCGGTGGCGGGTGTCAATGGACGGATGGGGCGGTGTATCGTCGAGGCCTGCGACGCAGTCGAAGAACTCGAATTTTCTGCGGCCACAGTAAAACCCGGTAGTGCATTAATCGGTCTGGACGCGGGTGAATTATTGGGCTCAGGGCGTTTGAATATAACGCTTAGCGGTGATTTTTCCCAATCTGCTAAGCAATTTGATACCCTCATTGATTTTACCCAAGCAGAGGCCACTATCGAGAATTTAGCGGTCTGTGTGCAGCATCGACGTGCCATGATCATCGGCACGACAGGGTTCGATGCGCAGCAAGTCGAACAGATTCAACAGGCCGCGCAGACGATACCCATCGTATTTGCCCCTAATATGAGTATCGGGGTGAATCTCTGTTTTAAATTATTAGATATCGCGGCACGCATTATGGACGACGATATCGACATCGAAATTATTGAGGCCCACCATCGCCACAAGCTCGACGCACCTTCGGGCACGGCACTGGCTATGGGACAAGTGATAGCACGAGCCTTGGGAAGAAATTTTGAAGACAATGCAGTGTACGGACGTCAGGGACGCACCACTGCGCGCGATCGTCAGACCATAGGGTTTTCAACTATACGTGCCGGCGATATTGTGGGTGAACATACTGTGATGTTCGCCGGTATCGGAGAAAGAGTAGAGATTAGCCATAAGGCCAGTAGTCGCATGACCTTTGCTAAGGGCGCAGTTCGCGCGGCACTTTGGCTGCAAGGTCGCAGCGCAGGACTCTATGATATGCAGGATGTGCTTGGATTGTAAGGACTTGCGGGTAAATTAGGCTAGCCCAAACACACCTACAATAGTCCACCTGCGGTGTTATTATAGTTAGACAGTACCCCCCGATTTACAGTAAAATAACCCCTCAGAATTCTATATAGCGGGAGAAGCGCCAAGCGCATCTCCCGCTTTTGTATGCGCCTATGTACTATGGAGGGAAATGTTGAGTAATTCAGCGCTTTTGGCACTGGCCGACGGTTCGTTATTTCGTGGTACGTCCATTGGTGTCGATGGTCATAGGGAAGGTGAAGTCGTGTTTAATACGGCGCTGACCGGTTATCAAGAAATATTGACCGACCCCTCCTACTGTCAACAAATAGTGACCCTGACCTATCCTCATATCGGTAATGTTGGCTGTAATCCAGATGATGACGAATCAGACCAAGTCCATGCCAGTGGTTTGGTCATACGCGAGTTATCATTGATACCGAGCAGCTGGCGTTCTGAACAAAGTTTACCAGACTACCTGCAGCAGCATGCTGTCGTTGCGATTGCAGATATCGATACACGTAGGTTAACGAGAATTCTACGCGACAAAGGCGCACTGGCAGGCTGTATAATAGCGGGCAAGGATATCAATGACGATACCGCCATCGAGCTTGCCAGGGCATTTCCGGGTCTAGAGGGTCAGGATCTCGCCAAGGTGGTTTCTACTAAAAAACAATATACATGGGACAAACCGAGCTGGCGTCTACCATCCTCGCAGATGCCTCTTGCAGACAGGGACGTAGATCCGTTCCATGTCGTCGTATACGATTTTGGTGTCAAACGTAATATACTGCGTTTGCTGGTCGATCGCGGTTGCCGAGTTACGATCGTACCCGCTCAAACCGCTGCAAGTGATGTCATTAAATTAAAACCACACGGTATCTTTCTGTCCAATGGTCCTGGTGATCCTGAACCCTGTGACTATGCCTTGGTGGCGATTCGAGAGATCCTCGCCGCCGATATACCGGTTTTTGGTATCTGCTTAGGACATCAATTATTGGCCTTGGCCAGTGGTGCTAAGACACAAAAAATGAAGTTTGGGCACCATGGCGCGAATCACCCGGTACAAAAATTGGATACAGGCGAGGTCATGATTACCAGTCAAAACCATGGTTTTAGCGTCGATGAAGAGAGTTTACCCGCAGACCTTGTGGCGACACATCGGTCACTATTCGATGGCACGCTACAGGGCATACGTCACAAGACCAGGCCCGCATTGAGTTT
>JBGMRO010000189.1:0-7165 GCA_048061555.1 Thiohalomonadales bacterium
AATTTTCGGCATTTTTCCATGCCATAGTACGCTATAATAAGGCTTGCTGCTTGTCGGTCTAATGCTTCCGACCGGGCTGGCATATTATTGAAAAACCATAACAAGCAATCCAGCATTTTGCTAATCTTAAGTTTGATATGTTTCGTACTGCTTAAATAATGCAGTACTAATAGCAACTAAGTACGCGGAATGGGCTATTGCGATAATCGGTGAGCAGTAGCTAAGCCATGCAAATACTTCAACATTCCATAAACGGCCGACTCGCCCGACGTATGAGTATCTACGTTATTCTGGCTAGTACACTAATCACAATATTCACATCCAGCATACAAATTTACTTTGAGTTCCAACGTGAAGTCAGTAACGTGACCGCAGGCCTAGAACAAATAGAACAGACTCATCTAAGCAATATTACCTCGAGAATATGGGTGCTCGATCTCGAAGAATTGAAGACAACATTAAATAGTTTACTTAGCCTCCCTTCGATAGAACACGTCGCCGCCTATGAAAATGATGAACTATTAGTGACCGCCGGTAAAAAAAACTCCACTAATATCATTGTAAAAAATTACCCGCTCATACACTCACGCGACAATATTCGAACAAAAATAGGAAATCTAATCGTAACGGCCTCTTTAGACCTAGCCTATCAACACGTACTTGAGCGAGCCATAGTCATCCTTGCGAGCAACGCGGTAAAAACTTTTATTATTGCAGGACTAATTTTACTTATTTTTTACAAATTGGTCGCACAGCATTTGGCTGCTATTGCGAAATATGCTGAAAATCTAGATATACACACACTCGACAGTCGCTTTGAGTTTAATCGGAAAACAAGACTGCCCGATAAGTTAGATGAATTAGACTTGCTTAAGATGGCGCTCGACAAGATGCAGGGTAATCTATTATCCGCCATGCAAGACTTGACCGATAGCCAAGCGCAAGTGCATCTTCTACTCAATTCTACCGCCGAGGCTATCTACGGTATCAATACAAAAGGCGAATGCACCTTTCTCAACAAGTCCTGTCTCGACCTGTTAGGTTATGCGGATAGCGCAGAACTATTGGGTCAAAATACACATGAGCATATTCACCACAGCCACGTAGATGGAACACATTACCGACTCGCCGATAACCCCATCTATAAGTCCTACAAGGAACAAATTCCTGTCCATATTGATGACGAAGTATTGTGGCGCAAGGATGGCAGTTATTTTAACGCAGAATATTGGTCGCACCCTATCTTTCAAGAAGAACGTTGCATAGGCGCGGTAGTGACATTCTTAAACATTAATGAACGAATTGAAGCCGTAAATGCACTGAAGGAGAGAGAACGAGATCTGGAAATTACACTCAATAGTATTGGTGATGCGGTTATTACTACGGACGCACAAGGTCTTATTACCCGTATGAACCCGGTCGCCGAGCGTTTAACCGGTTGGTCGCTCTCTGAATCGCGGAATAAACCCCTAACATCAATATTCCCCATCTTGAATTCCTCGACTCGGGAGCCTATTGCCAACCCGATAGAAAAAGTCATCTCCACGGGTGAAATTGTGTTCCTCAGCCATCATACGACTCTACTCTCCAAGGATGGTGCAGAATACCAGATTGCCGATTCAGCCGCGCCTCTTCGTACTGAGGACAATAGTATTGTGGGAATGGTGCTAGTATTCAATGATGTCACCGAGCAGCAGCAAGCTAGGCAAGCACTGCTTAATAAAGAATACGAGCAAAGAGAAATCTTAAATTGCATGCTGGATGCGGTCATTACCATTGACCAACAGGGCACATTACTCTCCTTTAACCACGCAGCAGAAACACTTTTTGGTTACTCCATCGATGAAATAGTTGGGCAAAATGTTAGCATACTTATGGCGGCCAATCATGCCAGCGAACATGACAATTACATTCAGCAATTCTTGCATACAGGTGAGTCTCAGGTGGTCGGTCCTGGTAGGGAGGTCGAGGCACAACGTAAATCTAAAGATAGCTTCCCGATGCGCTTAACCGTCGCCGAGCTATCGAAAGACGAAAAGGGCACACGCCGTTTCATTGGCTCTTGTCTCGACTTAAGCCAGATAAAATTACAAGAGATGCAACTGCGTCGCAGTGAAAAAATGGATGCCTTAGGCAAACTGACCGGTGGAATCTCCCATGACTACAATAACATGCTCGGTGTTATCCTCGGCTACGCAGATTTGCTGGAAGTCGCACTAAAAAGCCAACCTAAACTTGCCTATTATGCCCATCAAATACACCATGCCGGGACTCGCGGCGCCAAGCTGACTAGAAAGTTATTGGCCTTCTCCCACCACTCCGCTTCTGACGCACAAATACTCGATATCAATGAGATACTTCATGAAGAACGGCATATGTTGGAGAAGTCACTGACCGCCAGGATTAAGCTGGAGCTAATTTTAGAGGAAAAAATATGGCCGATTTGGCTGGACGATAGTGACCTGGAAGATGCCATATTGAATCTGGGCATTAACGCCATGCATGCGATGGAGTCTGGCGGAAACTTAACGATACAGACGAAGAATGAACGCATTGATGAAATAGGTTCCCGACATCTTGAAATAGAGGCAGGAGACTTCGTAAGCCTAAGCTTCACCGATACTGGCTGCGGCATGGATAATAAAACTAAGGAAAAAATATTTGATCCGTTTTTTTCCACCAAGGGAACACAAGGCACGGGCCTGGGTTTAAGTCAGGTCTATGGGTTTATGGAACGTAGTGGCGGCGCAATCAAAGTCTATTCAGAAGTTGGCCAGGGTACTCGAATAAGCCTTTATTTCCCTCGTTATTATAACAAGGCTTTGACGAGTGAATCCTCAGCATCTAGCAAAATGAAGGCGTTCGGAGGACATGAAACCATCTTGATTGTAGACGATGAACCCTCTCTGCTCGAATTGACCAGCGATATTCTAAGCCAGCGCGGTTACAAAACATTGCGCGCGACACTAGGCAAGGAAGCACTAGAATTATTGTCAAAAAACCCAGTAGACTTAATGCTTTCCGATGTCATTATGCCCGAGATGGACGGTTATGAATTGGCCGAGATAGTCCAAAAAAAATATCCCAAACTGAAAATTCAGCTATCGAGTGGTTTTAACGATGTACGCCACGTCGACCTAACCAAACCTAGTTTACATAACAATTTGTTATGTAAACCTTACAATACACAGGAATTGTTATTGAGGATACGAAAGTTGCTAGATAACTAGTGCCCACCCAAGAATCCGTATGATGGATAAACGCCATGCATCCTCCAACAGCTTACCTCAAACATTGAGTTAATACTCAAGTTTCGGAGTTCGAGAGTTTATAACTACTCACGCTACGGAGCACTTCCTCGTTCCTAGGCGGGAGCGCGTTAGAACGAGGGTACAGTATCCGGGGCTGAAGCCCCGGCTCCACTTGCAGATACTCAGTTTCATGCAAGCCCTCCCTTTTTGGAGGTGAGGCTTTAGCCTCGCGCTGTTTCTCGAACCCACCGTTACTGTACCCAGTACGGTATTAACGAGCCACTGAACTGCGAAACTCGAATTAATACTTATATCGACTTACGATGACATTCATATCGGTAGAAAGTTTTTCCAGGCCACCACTACAATTAGATATATCGTGCGCTATCGAGGCCACTTGATTGGCCAGGTTCGAGACATGGTCTACCCGTAGACCCACATCATCGGCCACCGCAGACTGTTGTAACGCTGCGCTCGCTATTTCCCTAGTCATATCGGTGATCTCAGAAACCGCACCCGATACGGCACGTAGCGATTTATCTGCCGCGGAGGCAGATTCAACGACATTATTGGCGGAATCACGACTGCCCTTCATTCGCTTGACCGCTGTGGCCGCTTCCTTTTGCAATGTCTCAATTTTGCATTGAATGTCATAGGTGGATTGTTTGGTCTTGTCTGCAAGTGAGCGAACTTCATCCGCCACGACGGCAAATCCACGACCTTGCTCGCCCGCACGAGCGGCCTCGATAGCGGCGTTTAGCGCCAATAAATTGGTTTGCTCGGTTATACCGCGGATCATATCGACCACTGACCCGATCGATTGTATATCGCGGCCTAGGTTTTCGATTAAATCTGTGGTTTGCTCGATATCGATACTCAGTTCACCCACACTAGTAAGCGCTTGATCAAATACCTCGCGGCTATGGCGCGTTTCAGTATCGGCATTCTGTGCAGACGTCGCCGTCTTTTCTGCATTTTTTGTCACCGCCTGTGCGGTGGCCGACATCTGTGTAATCGCCGTGGCAATCGCGGTGGTTTCATCCCGTTGTTTATCGATCATTTTAGTCGATTTCTCCGTCGACTGAGACATCTCACTGGCGGAACTCGATAACTGTTGTACAGAACCCGCGACCTGTTGTATAAGGGTCTGTATGCGCGTTGCGAAGCGATTAAACCCGCCTGCCAGATGGGCGATCTCGTCCTTGCCGTGTTCTTGTAACCGGCGAGTCAAATCACCCTCGCCATCCGCGATATCATCCAGGGCGGATGCCGCCAGTCTCAACGGCGAAACAATCACCTGGGTAATCACCCACGCCAGTAGACAGCCGATAAACAATCCAACCACCAATAAAATCGCCACTATCTGCCTGCTAGACTCAGCCTGCGTTGCTAGATCTCTACCGGTCATCTGCGTGAGTCTGACTTGTTCCTTCACTAACTTATCTAACTTCTGACTTATCGAAGCCAATATGGGGGCAATCTCAGTCTTGATCACATACGCATCCATGCGTGCCTTGTCACTAGCGGCAATGCGGGTTATTTCGACAAAATTTAGCTCCCATTTTTCCAATATCGATGTAATAGACTCCAACCCCTCTTCTTGCTCAAAGGTCAACTCAACATCATTCATAGCAATTTTTTTGATCAGGTTATGGGTACCCTCCAAGAACAACTCTATATTCGCCTTAGAGTCTGCATTGTTTAAATAGAGATAGACCCTCATATTAATGATGACGTTGGCCCATGTGCCCTTTAAATTTGCCAGATCGATTAAATGCAGCTTGCGTTGATTTGTGGCGTCTTCTTCGGCCTCGGAATTAATCATAGCGGTAATAAGCTGAGTCACCTCCGTGTTGTACGGGTTGAGATTGTCACGCGCATACGCTATGGCAGGGAAATTCTTCAGTCTGTCCTCGGACATATGCACAATACTCTTCTCTTTAGACAGAAAGTCCTTTACGTCTTGCTGTAATTCGGCCACGAGTGCGGTCGTCTGTGGGTCTTGATCGCTTGCCAGCGTATCTCTCAGCACTGCGTAGCTCGATTCAATTTTTAACAAGTCATTGTGGTAGGCGAGTTTGCGCACTGCATCGTTTGACAATACATACAGGCCCAGCGAGGCCGTGGCTTGTTTGACTGCTGCATCTAATGCGGTCGATGCAATTAACGTCGGTTGTATGCGCGTAGTCACTTGCCCGACTTTTTCTTGCGTATTGTCGATACCGACCATGGCCACAACCGCCAGGGTGACCAGAATTAACAAGATGAATGCAAACCCACCCCATAATTTTTGTCGAACGCTGAATTGCGCCGCTACCTTCGCAAAAATATTTATTTCCATTATACTGCCTTGTCTAAATACCCATTAATTTCCAAGTTTATTCAAGTAAAACTTGTACTTAAAATGTATCGGCAATGGTTAGACAAAACTTTAAAATTGAAACTTGTGAGTTAGGTTTAGGCTGAAAAAAAACCACAGAAATACTATCAATACCAGTAATATCATAGACTTACCAGAAATCCTAGCATAACAACCGGTACTAAAAGCCTAAATAAAAAAGGGATAATATTGGAACATTACTAGACGGTGTAAGCCACGAAATGATTCATTTTCCGAATCACTGACTCACATACCATTGGTAAATTCATCGTGGTGTACTTCGACTTCTGCCCGTACGGTCTTCAAGGCACCGCCGTAAGCCGCTAGGATAGTCAGACACCAATTTAGTCGACTATGATAGAAATTATGTGATTTTTCGTTATTATCCGCAGAATTCTCATTAAACACCTCTTCCACATTCCTTATAATTAAGTTTTCCGGGATATAACATAATCGATTATTTTTATAACTGCTCATACGCAGCTCGGCGACGGGGTAGGCCCCACCGGTTGAAGAAGATACCGCCACTATCAAGGCCGGCTTGTGACCCAATTCAAAACGGCTGAAGAGCAGGAATAGATTCTTTAGTCCGGCCGGTACTTGACCATGCCATTCGGGTGTAATGATTACAAAGGCGTCGCTCTGGGTGAATTGTTCCTTTAACGGGGCGAGCCTTTGCTGCCATTTCTCGTCTGATTGCCAGACCGATTGATCCCAAAGCGGTAACGGGTTGTCCGCTAGGCAGTACAAAAAAGGGTCGATCGAATGCGGTTCTTTTTTGAGCAGTGATTCGATATAGCGCCCCACTTTTTCGCTTTGTGATGGGTTCCGGTGACTTCCGCTTATAATAGTAATTTTCACGTTAATCAGACCTTTTGTAGCGTGTTTTCATCAGTATGATGAAAAATGGCCTCGTTTATGGGGATCCATAACTGTGTATCTTCCTTATAACTAAAGGAATTATCATCGTGTACGGTCACATCCAATAGATATTTTTTGGTTTTATAGGTTTCATCCAGATATTTATTGGATAATATTCCATAGGTTTCTGATCCCACCTCTGCGGACAAATGAAATTGCTTACTATCGGCGTCGGCATCCCCGCCCGCGTTAATCAATACACCCCGTGGCACCATAAAACATCTCAACACCTGTTTTCGATCGGCGTCCCACAACCAATATCCGACCTCTTCGTGAAAGGCATCATCCTCGCCCAAACGCCACGCCGTCATAGAGTAACGTAGACCATATAAAGCCTGTGGGCCATTATTAACCGGACCCAAGGGTGTAAATACCGTTTCTTCTCGATATTTAGTTTCTTTTTCTTCGCTGTGGATTCTCGACGTATCTAAACCCTTATCACCCGCCCAGGTACCGGCCAATGGCGCTAATGGGCCCAAATTTTTAATGATTTCATCGCTCATGTCTTTTTCCTTTTATCTTTATGGGATCAGGCGCACTTTAGCGGAAATCAAACAATGGGTCAAAGTCTTGATTATCCCGCCAATTTATATGAGTATATCCTGGATATTAG
>JBGMRO010000190.1:0-7136 GCA_048061555.1 Thiohalomonadales bacterium
CGCCCAGCTGGCATCGGCGCTCAATAATCCTATTAGGACTGCTATCGTTAGGCTACGTCCGGTTAGGGTCGATAAAATATTTTCTCTATCCTTAAATAAGATTATGCTCAGTAGGCTCAACAAAAATAGACCTATACCGATATGAGCCTTGCCACCCAGGCCCGAAAGACCATTGACGGCTGCATCCGAAAACACCTGGATCGGATTTGTAAACCAGCTCTGTATGTCAGGCCAGCCCAATCGAAATGCGGAAATCAAAATAGTGGTTACTATCGTGCTAATAAGCACCGATTTCCGGGCCACGAGATCATTTTTCTCGTTCCACCAAGACCATATGATGGCGATGGGATAGGCAAGCCCCATCGGATGCAGGCTTACGGCTAGGGCAAGTATCAAAATTTGGATAAAATACGAGCCACCAAGATGATTGCCGCTATCTCGATAGCGTTGGTCGACTACATGGGAGAGCCCAAAACACAGTAATAGGTACGCACCGCTACCCACGGCGTCTATCTGGGTGATGACGATGGGGCTGAGCAGCAATAGAGCCGTGCTAATCGAAGCCGCTTCGTAATTTTTTTTGCTATGAAGTTGAAATAGAAGCACCCCTGCAAAAAACATTATGATCGCTGTAAAGACCTTGGCGGCAAATAGGCTCCCTGGCCAGTAGAGACCGACCGGGATAAATAAAAATGCGCGAAAGTCCGGTGAGCCGTAGGTGCCGACCGGGCTGGCGATTTGGTCTACCACTGACCAAATCAATATAAGATTTTTCGCGGCACCTTCTTCCATACCGTATACATCTGAGTGTATCAGACCAAAAGCAATGAGTGCGCCAGTCCAGATGATTAACAGTATTAAAGTGATATATCTCGGCGGGAGATTAAAAGGCATAACAATAGACAACATTATGCGCGACCGATGTGTCGAGAGCAGGGTGTAGCTTCTCTAATACATGTTTGCAGGAAAGTGGTTTCTAGCGGACAAAACAAGATACTAATGAACATGGGTAGCAAACATCTAGTTGATTTTTTATTGATAATTTTGGGTGTAAAAAGCAAATAACTATATTTTCGACACACTTATACAATATATTTTCGGTGCGCTTAACAAGCTAGTGTGCGATATTTAAATGGTATTCAGCTATATTCGACAAATATTAAATATAACACATCACATCACGTGGCCAACACGGCATCGCGACGGTTGCCTGATGCCGGACCGCCATGATGAGGTGTCAAGGTTATAATCGCCAAGTTAGCTACCGGAACGATTTTTTATTTAGCGATGACCTAAATATAAGTTTAAGCCGTAGTCACGAACCGCTAACTAAAAATGTTACTAGCCTTAAACAAAATTAGCCTTAAACAAAGAAATGTCTAGTTTCCCGCGGCTAGTGGTAAAGCGATGTAGAAAATGGCGACTATTAGTAGAGTGACGGCTGGCATTAAATTCATGGAACTCCCCTTATATTTGTAGTAATGATATTTTGTTGTAACACTTATCTTAGCGCTTATTGAATACTGTTATCGATAACTATCTTTGTATATCGCGATCGCAAACTTTTGTATATCGCAGATCACATCCTGAATCCTTTAGTTTTCTTTGATTTTGCAGGATTATCAAGACTTGCTTATTCTATACCATACCGATCTAACAATTCTATAACAGATTGGGACTTATTTATATCTTATTTTTATGGACTGTCGGTATTTTGACGTCTGACACAGTGTCATAGACGGCGAGCTTGTTAGGGAGAACCGTATAAAAAAGAACAAATATCATACAGTATAAATTTGTGGCGCATTGCTGTGTGGGTTTAAACTCATTCTAGGTGCTCTAGATTTGCCGGAGGTGTTAGATATTCATCACGGCGATGGGGTTTGTCATTGTATACATTATGGTCGAGGGCTTTGCTGAGGTATTATTTCGTTGCCACTTAGTTGCCTCGTTACGTTATGGAAATTTTGGGAATCGCACTTGTAAAATTGTTGAAACCAGATAAACTTTGGGTGAAATTTTAAGTAACGCTACTCGCTGCGTAATCGTGGTCAGTTTAGCGAAATTATCATGTTATTGAATGTACTGCCGAGATACTTAATGCTAGCCTTGTATGTAGCCTAAGTCGCTAAATTAAAAAGGGGTATTGGGTGTGCACATACAAGTTATGGGGTACACGGGCAGATGTATTTTAATCGCCAGTCATTCTCTATATTTTTAAGCCCCACGCTTGGCGGTTATATATACTGCAAATTACTATAATTTAATTTGATAGTATATGCTTGTATTTCTTGTTGAGGTCGTGTAAAACGGTTTCAGCGCAGGGTTCTATTGTTAACCGTTTACTCGTTAACATGACAATAATTTTTAAACAGGTTTATTTTAGCAATCTATGAGAAAAACAATACTAAGGGGAGCGAATCAATGTTAGAAACAAATTCAGTCGCGATTATCTATTTATTATGGTTTGTTTTGGCGTTTGCGCTAGCAGGCATCATGGTGAAAATGAACTCGTGAGCCTTTATCGGCTTACTTTTTTATTTAGGCTTACTTCATAACAAGCTTAATTTTGGTCTAATTGCATACATCTGATTGTAACCGTCTATTGGTTGTACGCCGCTTTATTGCGCAGAATACGTGAAATGATGGCGAGAATTGATTGGGTACTTAAACTACGAGTTTGAGTGAACAGTCAAAATAGGCAGGTTAACGTATAACAGATGTAGTGTTCGGTTTGTGGTTTGTCAATTTTTATATCGAATGCGCGTACACCTGCATTATATATGTGGGGTTGTCAATGATGCTTGTTCGATCCAATACATGGATCATGTGGCGGTCTACTGACTACACAATAAAAATTTGCAATCGAATAATAAAAACTAGACCAACGATTTATTCCGGGAGGGGGATTTAAAATGCGAAGAAAAATATTATTGGTGTCCGCGATTGGGTTGGCTTCAGCGGTATTGGCGACTGGTGTAATGGCATCGGCTCAGTATCCTCATGGCGACGGTAATGTAGCAAATGGCCAAGCCATATTTGAAAACGGGAAGGGTGATGTGCCTGCGTGTGTAACCTGTCATGGTGCAGACGGTAGCGGAGATGATGCCCTGGGAACACCGCGTTTGTCGGGTCAGTATTTTACCTTTTTGCTTAAGCAGCTAGAGGATTTCGCCACCGATAAGCGCATGGATACCACCATGTTTATCATGAATATCAATGCAAAGGGATTGACGCCACAAGATCGTCGTGACGTAGCAACCTTCTTGGCGGCTAAAAAAGTAGAATTTAAAACGACTAGCCGCACAGAATTAGAGGCCGCAGGTCACAAGGTTGGTGCAACAAACTTTGGTAAGTCTTTGGTGGAGTTAGGTTCTGCAGAGGTTTCGGCTTGCAAGTCATGTCATGGTTATGCCGGACGCGGTGCACCTCCGGTCTATCCCATGATTGGTCAGCAACGTTATGTCTATTTAGTTAATCAACTTAAAAAATGGAAAGACGGTAGCCGTGCAAACGACCCTATGGGACAAATGCGTGCAATCGCTAAAAAATTATCCGATGAGGATATTTTGAATGCAGCGGCGTATTTGACTAGTGCTTCACCATTGTCTTTGGGTAACGACCGTACGCCTTACGATATGCACTAGACGTGATGATGAGTATTTTCTAAAGAAATAAATGCCAGCTTTGAGTAGAGTATCATCGAAGCAGTTTTTTTAAGAATACTTCGTAGTCGTATGTTTAAAGCTAACAACACAGTAATACGAATTTTAAGCCGTATTACTGTGCGTTGTTAGATGATTCTAGCCTCTTATTCTTGGCAAGCCACCAGAAAATGCATAGGATGGTTACGTTAAAAGGCTCGAATTGAAAGAGACGTATTCAGGAGCGCAGGCATTAGAGAGTATGTTTTCGTTTCTCGTGTCTATAGATGTAAACAGGAATATTATAGACGTAGACAGGAATAGTAAGGAAGCGTGCGGATATATTTCGCACGCTTTTTTTTTGAGTCGTATTCCCGGCTGAAGTTTGCCGGCGTATAATGGTTATATTGCGGCTCTTCAAATTTGCCGCTGAAGCTTACGGCTGCATGGGTGCACACGTTAAGGCATTTGAATTGATAAACAACAGGTGAGATGAGTAAACTATGGCGAAACAAAAACTTAAATTAGGAGAAAAGGTCATGCTGTCCACATTCGGCATTTTTTTTCTATTGGCGGCCATGGGTTATGTCATCCTTGAAATCTATAGAATAAACTCCGATAAACCGTTATTTACACAAACCACGCATTTTATTTTTTCTGATGAAGGTAAAATAGGATCTAAGATTTATCGTGAGGCCAACTGCAATTCTTGTCATCGCGCCTTGCGTTCGGGTACAAGCATGGGTTTGTCGTTGGATGGCATTGGTTCTAAGCGCACGGTGGTATGGTTAGAGACTTTTTTAAACTCACCCAAGCAAGTGTATTCGGCAAAAATGATCGATCATGACAGCGGTCAGGAAGCTGACCGGGATGTGGTAGATTTGACTGCGCGACAAAAGCACTTAATTGCGGTGTTTTTGTCGGAATTAAAGGCAGATGCGGGATCTTCGGTGGCAAAGGTACCGCCCAACGGACGATCCGAATTTATCGATAGTATGATTGGGGCGTGGGCACCCAAGGAATGGCGTGGGAAATACAAGGATATTCGAGTTCGTTTAGCCGAAGAAGAGGCCGCAAGGAATGCGCTCAATCCAGATGCGACCACCGTGCAGGGCGCTAGCGCAGAAAAGACTGAAACGCCGTCGCAAGGGGTAGAGTAGTGGTAGAAAGATGGGAGCATCCGCAGGAAAAAGAATATCGTCGCTATACCTTGTTATTCATTTATGCCTGTGTGATCTACAGTATTATCGGGTTTTCATGGGGTGCCATTATGGGGGGTATCTCGGAGCTGCGTCATTTTGTCGATCATCGTCTACATGGTGATTTAATCGTGCGCGCGCATACGCATGTCAACCTATTGGGCTGGGTCGAAATGGCGATATTTGCGGCCATCTATTATGTGCTGCCGCGAGTCGTGAAGCGGCCTATATTCAGCTTACGTTTGGTAAAAGTACATTTCTGGGTTCACAATATCGGTTTGATCGGTATGGTGGTGTTATTTACACTAGCCGGCGCACTGGGTGGGATGGCGAGTGTAGATTCATCACCGCAGGAAGTTGAAAAAATAATTGCGCCATTGCTTGCCACGATGGGTATATTTGGAACTCTGGTATTGATTGCCAATTTTATTTGGGCGTACAATATATTTCGGACCGCAAAAGGGTGGGAAAAGACTTATGAACAAGGTTAAGGATCGCGGTAATGGACATGTCTTTATGTTCAAATTAGCTGTGCTGATTGTCTTGTCATGGACGCTCGCGGCCTGTGAGCCTGCGGAAGGTCTATTACGTAAGGGGGCTACGGCGCCTAGCCTGAAGACCAAGACATTGCAGGATGTAAATGGCGATCTGGGTCGTATGACGAGCTATCGTTATCCCGATAAACGCATGTACATGTTATCGGTCGATGAGGCGTTAAAGCTCGGTAAACCTATCGTACTTGAATTTGCGACCCCGGGGCACTGTACCGTTTGTGACAAGCAATTACAGTTATTAAAAGGTCTGATGGAGATCTACGCAGATCAAGTGGTCTTTATGCATATGGATCAGTATTTTAATCCGGAAGCGTTTAAGACCTTTAAAGTGAAGGGTGATCCCTGGACTTTTGTGATAGATGCAGAAGGAATAATAATATTTCGTCAGTCGGGGCGTATGTTATATAACGATTTGAAGTTGATTATCGAGTCGGTGCTTAAACCCATAGAGAAAAAATCAACAAATGTTGCGGCAGTCAATGGTGTTCAGTAGGATATGGCGATAAAAGAATTACAGGCTGTTTTACAGCAAGATAAAAAGGGGATGTGGTGGGATTTAGCATTATATGTGCCCACGGTAATCTTTTTATTCAGCTATGCGGCGAAGTTATGGTATACGGGTAACCAGACCTGGACCTATGTATTGATTTTTGCCGGGAGCTATTTTTTAATTGCCGGGGCCAATCGTATACTGAAAGTTAGAATGATGGTATTGCCCGCATCGCCTATCTCTATTGATGCGAGCAAGCAACGAATATTATTAGAATTACGCAACGGTGAAAAAATCGAATTGGCAAAAAAGGTAAGGTATTACGCGGATTATGTGGGTAAGAGCTTCGCAATATCTGGAATGGATCTATCCGGTAAACAACAGCAACACGTATTCAGTCGGGGACAATTTTCCTCAGAGAGCGAATTTACCGAAATGAAGGAATTTTTGCGTATATTTGCTTAGCGAAGTGTCTTGTTAGGGCGCAATTTAGTAGATATCCCCAGGCTTCGCTAACCACTATTTAGACTATGTCTAGTTTCGTTTTAAAGTACTCACAACGTTTGACCTAACCCAGCTGATTGTAATCACCTTGCACGCTTTTTGTGATGCCGTTTAAGTCATGCTGCTTTACGTCGTTTTATGACATCCCAAAACATAAAAGCAATAACGGAGATAGTCAACGCCATGACAGTAGCCATCGCGACATGCTCAGTAGATTCCTCTACCATGCCCCCTAGAACCATGTGAACCGAAAATCCCATTAGAATTGTCGTACTGATGGCAACTAACAAGTATAAAATGAGCTCTTTCATGGTTATGGTTGCTTTATTTTGTTTTGACCTCTTCCAAATTTAAGTACCCGAATTTGGAAGTCTAGAAGTCGCATCATTGAGCGTTCGAGTTTTGCATAGGCCGAAAGAGAATGCAACTGCTGCTAGTCTAGCGTAGATACAGGTCGGAGGGTATTGACTGCCTAAAAGTCGTCACAGAAGTCAGCACCATCGCCTGGAAGTCGCGCAGCACTGTGATTGTTTGTGATGATTTAAAAAAACCTTCCGCGACTTTTAAAATGGTTCTAAGCTGGATGGGTATACGTAGCTAAACTAAGTAATAGTTTAGCCCCAAATTAGTGACGTAATGTCAGCGGCTTCCAACAACTTTTTGGCGTGTTTTCCCAACGAAGACTCCCTAGTATTTGTAGCGTATTAGCGTCAATTAACTAACGCTAATATAATGAATAACCAAG
>JBGMRO010000191.1:0-7114 GCA_048061555.1 Thiohalomonadales bacterium
TATTTCTTCAAGTTCAAGGCGCATCAAATTTTTAAAGCGCATCATATTAGTGTTTCTTAATCTGTGTTGTTTACAGATTTAGATAGACTTATCTTAAGAGACTACTATGTGAGCATTTAAAAATTTGACGCAACGCAGAAGTTGGTGAAATAGACCGTTTATGGACTGACACTAATTAGTTTGTATCTGAGCGATTATGACTCAAAGCCTGTGTCATCGCGATCAGCCAATCATCGTAGCGCTGACAGAGACCGGGGTTATTTACTGGATGAATCTGATCACCCGAATCATTGTCACGCCAATCATATCTTCCGTCAGCGGCCAACCACGCTGTACCTCTCGCCGTCGCCTCACATTCCGTAGGTCTGTATATCGATTTGCCCGTTAAATCAGCTAAACGTTGACAAAGCTGATTTGAGACAGAGAGCCCACCCGTCACATAAATTATATCGATCATCAAACCCGCATCACTTAATCTTGCCATATTTACATTAATCAAGAATAAAATGCTTTCCGCTACCGCGACGATTTTTTGCCAATCTTCCCCGCTGCCGATAAATCGGGATTGAAAATCAGAGATCCAAAAAGGGCTGCCCAAGCCAGATACACCATTTAAAAACAAAGGAACATTTTTCGCTTGGCATAGCCATGAATCAAAATTTTTCTCAGCCCATTGTTTGTCCAACCCTAACTCATCTTCCACCAGGCTCAGCGCACTGCCAGCACCATTCACCGTACATTCAATACAGTATTGAGGGATCACGCCGTCGTGGTAAATAATCCCTGACAATAAATCCTGGACCTGCCGTAATTTAGCGCCTGTAGAATACTGCAGAAATGCGCCTGTTCCCATATTAATGTACAAAATATTTTGTTTTGGCATACCGAAGGCAAACATGGCCGCAGATTGATCTCCAGTGACAATACTCAACGGGACCTGCCCACTCCCGAACGGAATATGTCCATAGTTATATTTTGTTGGAACACAGCGAGGTAGTGGTTTTTCAGATAAATGGAAGCAGCGTAACAAACGTTCATCCCAATTAAGACGGATAAGATTCCACAATAATGTGCGAGCAGCATTTGCAGGATCGACCAAATGCGGCTGTTCTTTGGTAAGCGCGTAGATTAAATAACTGGCCAGTGGACCCCAAGCGAGCTGTGATAGTTCTAGTGCATCGCGCACCTGTGGTAGATTGTCCAGGCACCAGCGTAGCTTGCTTGCGCCATAGTGGGCGGTTAAATACAAACCCGTTATTTGATGTATTTCTTCTGCGAAGGAAGCATAGTCCTGTAATGTAGAATACGAACGTGTATCTTGCCAACTTATCGCCTTTGACAACGCCTGACCATTTTTTATATTCCAACACATGCTATTCGAGCGTTGTGTCGCAAGGCCTGCTGCAATGACAAAGGCACATCGATCGCCGAGTTTTTTTGCCACATCGGCAATAACGTGACGCATAGACGCTGCCACTATAACCCCATCCTGCTCGACCCAATAAGGCTGAGGTCTATCAACGTCAAGGCGATAGCGAGCCTGTACAACGATTTCACCCTCACAATCATAGACTATTGCACGGCTGGAATGCCCTCCCTGATCTAAACTGAGTATGAGGTTCTCTTTGGCAGCAATCATTGTATCCAATGTTGGAAATACCCATTATTTTAAACACTGGGTTAAGTATAGCTGCCAATATCAATAAATATAATATTATCGATAAGTGCTAATTTAGTAACTAGTAACTGCTCCTCCAGTCCCAGCTAATATTTTTGTCATAGAATAATCTAAGCCACTTGCAGCCGCACATACACCGCATCGACGGCACGATCAAACAATGGGATATCATCATTTAGTTTTGCCTTAGATTGCTCGAATAACAAGACCAATTTATCTAGATTGGTACTATGGACGATAGTATTATTTCGATCGACGAATCGAAACTCCCCTGTGAAATCACAACGCCACTCTAGCTTCCCCATCACACTTCTTTGATTACTGGAAAACTCTACCCAAGTGCCCAACTCCATTTCAGACACAATACATAAGCTAGGCGTCATTTTTTTTGGTAATGGGCTCGTACTTGCGTAGCAATTATCTTGCAGATTTTGACGTGTTACCGCCTCTCCTTCATAGTAGGTAACGCTTGGGTTTTTCGTTGTATTGTGTGCACCCCGTAGGTCAATACTACGGTTATCACCTGACACAAGATAGGTTTCTGATGATGGCAATCTAGCGGGATGGAGCGACAATCCTCGCAGACTATGTAGATGTACTTCTTCCATATGTTTAAAAAACTGATCAATCAAATTTTGGTTATATTTGATAAGACAGAGACCATCCTGCAATCGATTTAACAATCGGGGAATCATTCGAACCAGCATATTACGTTCCTGCTCCATCAATTTCGGTTGTGTACTCCAGATCAGATCGTCTGTAACACATAATAACTCCGCCCAAATGGCACCTTTACCATTGGTACGAATTGCTACTTTAGTGAGCACTTGATTCCAAATATTTTTAATAAACACGTCCACCACTTGCGGAACAACTTGATTCGATAGTTTCCGTTCAATCTCACCTACGACAAGACTTTTTGCAATTTGAATTTTCTTAGTCTTGATTTTCCTATCCTTAATGACTTCGCGCACGACTTGCTGAATAATTTTTAGCTGAGCTGAAAAAACACTAATATCCATGCTGAAATCTTTTAGTACTACATCGACAATACGTTTGAGCTGATCGTACGTTGATTTTTCTTTCTCATCGCCATTTTGATTGAGCATATATAACACATTTGCTGAATACGCAAATTCATTTAAAAGTCGTCGAGCGCATTGTAGTCTGGAGTTAAAAAACTCATCATCAAGAATCGCAACCTTTATAATGGGAATTTGTAGCCGTATCATGATCGAGCGCAAAGTTAGCGGCAGACTTGCATCATCCAATATAAAATCAAACATCTTACTTACGATATCGATAACATCCGCACTCTTCCGATCTAAATTAACAGCAGCGTCTTCATTAGTGATAACTTGCAGCGTATTAAATAAATTCGGCCTAACATTACGGTTATGCAGTATTACTTCTTTGTGATCTATCAATAATATCTTCTCTTGCAATAGCGATAGACCTGCGACCACGTCTTCATGCCGATAGAATTTTTGCACCAGACAAGGTTTTGCATCACACTGTGCACTAGAATCTGTTAAGGAATCCGCAGTTTCTGGATGTAACATTTCCTGCATAGAAACAAATCGCTGCATGTTATAATCAAGTTCAGATCTTGTCACTCCACTCTGACATCCAGTAGCCTCTATTTTAGCTACATCTGATTGAATTAAATCCGAGCTGATTAACGTTGAATTAAGTAAACGAGTGTTAACTGAATTTGAGATCACAGCGACCGGTAGATCCGTCAATCCTCCAGGTGCCTCAGTATCACTACCCCACCGACTGCCGCTATCCAGTTGCGATATCCCATCCGCAATGAGAATATCATTGATGCTGATATAGAGCTGCTCCAATTTTGGCCCGACCGTATGATCAAACATTTTCATTATTATCAGTTTTTTCGAGAGCGATGTTTGCAAACCACTGACGACCTTTGCAAATGATTCACAAACGGTCCAAGCAGAGATTGGATAGTTATTCACATTATACGAATGGCCAGCTAACTTTGAAAACCGTTGCGTTAACGACGATTGCACCTCCCATTGACGCCTTTTAATGTTGTCCGCTGTCTTATCGACCGCGGCACGAATTTCTAACACCTCGTTATTTAACTGCAAGTTACTGAAAATTTCGTCGTGATAAATGTAATCCTCTATAGATGAACCCGTAGCATGCTGGCTCAGGAATTGTCTAGCATACGCATCCCCAAAAACCGTTAAAAACTGTGACAACATCGTCTGCCTTTGTAGCCTGACTAATCTCATTGTTTCAAGGACTTTGTACTGATCGCCAATGTTTTTTGACTGATTGACCAAGTCTAATACAGAATCATTATTGTGGGTAAAAATAGATTGCAGAGCCAACAACAACCCTGTTTCACTGTACTTTCTAATGACTGTTTTTAACGGAATACTTCCATAAGTTACAGCTAAGTCATTCACACCTGCTTGTTCAACGCTAAAAGACCTTTTTTGGCGCATACTGAACGTCCCTCCATGTTATCAATATTTTTCAGTTTGATTAATAATGATATTATTGTAGGCGTAGAGCGTGCAAAAAAAAGAGAAGAGGCCCGCAAAGTGGGCGTGAATACAATCACAGTATCGGACTAAATTAACTTAGGATAGTAGTAAGAGTAGCCTCTAACCACAATTAGCCCCCTGGGAAAGAGCCATTTATCCGGTAAAAAACAGACTGGGTTACTAACTACATTAACCTTGCCTATTGGTAACCCATGTAATTTCGCTTTTATAGAGTTCTTGATCGATATCGTTCATCATGCGGTCACCCCAACCCTTTGGATAGGCACTTAACATCGAGTTGCGCTGCCCTTGGCACATAGAGAAAGACGAAGTGACAATCTCTTCTGGACTGCGCTGGTAATCGAAATTATTTGTAGTTGATGTCGTTATACAAGCTTTATATCGATCAACTGCGGCCTCTCGATCATATTTACTCGGTAGGATAATAGCGCTACGGGCGATACATGCTGTTTGCAGGGTCACTAATATGAGTATTGGCACTAGCTTTGCGGAAAAACAGCTATAAATCATAATAATCTCCCCTAGAAATTTATATACTACAGCGAGTTAGAGTTACGCGCTGCACGACCAGGCAGACTATTATTAAATACACCACTTCGAGAATGAGAGAAAGCAGCATGAAAAAACCCTGCGGCATCTCGATCTTATTATTATTTTTTTGGCGCCGTCTTATATTCTGCCTATAGCTCGACTTTTGCACATAATACCATTTTCGGGCACATTTGCTTAATAATTTCATGCATAATACGCTCAAAAAAACTAGCACCTTTGTTAAATAACAAATTAATCTGTCATTTTTTACGTGTTGGCGCCTGACTCACTGCAACCAGTACGCAGTCGCCTATGTGTACAGTATATCGCTAAGTAATTGTTTCAATACCTTGTTTTAATGGCAACTCGCATCACTATTCTATACTCGAATTATCGGCCCGTTTTTTGCCGCCAAATTTGAAAACTGGGATAATCCAAATAAGCCTTGGACAGGATATAAATGAGTACGTTATTGAGTCGATAAAAGCGTATTACTGAATCTATACGGAGAATTTCTTGGCCAGTTTCATCAAAAAATATTATCGTTGGGGCGTAATAAAGCTGTAATTTTTTTGCCCATTGCCGTGCGGTAGTCGGTTCACCGCTAGGGGTAATTACCACAGTATCGGACTTCATATCTAGCTGTATTGCCTCCATTTTTTTTAGATTGGCAATAATATCCTTATTCTGCAAAGGGTCGTTATGTAGCACGTTGCATGCATGACAGGTCGGCTCTTCAAAAAAGACCGCCAACGGTGTGGATGCGGCTAATAGGTTACGCCGTAAAGAATACGGCGCCGAACTAAATATGGGACTCTCGTTTAATTCGGATTCCTCATAGGCAGATAATTCCTGCCCGCGCGCCAAATAGTCTCCTAGTGACTCTTTTTTATAGTGTTCGTCCGCGACAAACTCCAGCACTGCCCGAAATTGATAGGGTGGATGATAACCCGATAATCTAACGACCTCGTCGCCCTCGGTATTATAAAAAATCAGACTCGGAGTGAATTGGGCCTTTTGAACCTCCGAAAAATATTTTTCCGATTTAAATGCTTTTCCCGCTGGACTAATCACCGGGCGCTGCCCGAGGACGTCAATAGCGACGACTTCAAAGTTTTTTTGGGTATACTGGACAATCCCTCTATCCTCCCAATTTTTTCTTAAATGTACCTTACAATACGGGCAAAATTTTTGTCCGAAATAGACAATCAGCCCACGTTTGCCGCTTTCTTTGACTTCTTCAATATCGTTGTTAAGTTCCAAAAAACTCAATTTAAACCAATCAGGCAAGACGATATCTTCGTTCAACGGTCGGTCATCAAATTCTATAAATTGCGCCGCAGAACTATCCGCCGAGGCCCCTGAATAGATAGTGCTAAGTAGCAGTAGGACCAACCATGATAAATATGTTGAGTAGGACATCAGAGTCTTTTGTAAGAGTTTTCCTTATCGGCGGGAGCATCGCAGCAGTTCAGCGGCAGTTGTGTTATTGCCAAATAGTGCTTTCGTCGTCTATTTTACCTGCTTAGCCGCGTGGAGGCAAAAACAATGCCTAATATCTGGAATTTATGTGCCTACAGAAAATAATATGGGCGTAATAATAGATTAAAAATTATTCGTGATGAGCACCCATCAGACAGTTAACAGCACTAAAGCTATAGAATCGTTTTTCCAGCGACCAACATCGCAATTTCACATTGATTTAGTCCCAATCTGAGCTATAACAATACATGAGTTTTATAAATTCTCAGTTTGCATGATAACCGAACGAAATACATTTTCTGTAATGATACAGACGGTCTATATTGGGCTTCCTTAATTAAGGCCATAGCTGTAAAACTTCTCTATAACATGTATTCAATAACTATATTCATTGTTACTACGATTAACAAATCATTCAAATACTCACGGCATTTTTTGGTGTAAATGAGGTCATAATAATAGGTAACAGATCTATTAAAGAATGAATTCGAGATATAAATAATTGATAACACACTCTATGCATGATAAAACGATTATGCTCAAAGGTATTACACCTCAACGGATCTAAGGAGAACAAAATGGACAACGAAACCGCGACCAGTAAAACCGCAAAAACCACAAGCGCACGTGCCGGCAAGGGGAAAAAAGCTAAAAGTGCCGTTAAATCAGTTACCCAAAAGGCGACTAGCTCAAAAACACGCAAGAACACTAAAAAATCGACCACGACGGTTAGCATAACTCAGCAACAAAGACAGCTCATGATACAAGATATGGCCTACCTCCTTGCGGAACGTCGCGGCTTTTGCAATGGTGACCCCCGCGAAGATTGGCTGGCGGCTGAAAGCCAAGTCGACGCACAATTATTGGCGGGTGCGACACATGG
>JBGMRO010000192.1:0-7105 GCA_048061555.1 Thiohalomonadales bacterium
TTTATTCGATATTAATTGCCTGGGAGAGACATGCACCTCTACAATAATCGCTATCTTACTAGAAATTAACCAAAATTCTAAGTGCTTCCAGGCCTATTTTGCCTTTTTTATTCTTCGCTGTAGCTCTATTATCCATTTCCTCACGTCCTGGTCCTCTTCCCCATTTAACTCTTGGAAACGTTTATAGTGCGCTAGCGCTTGATCTAAGTCGCCAATATAGATATCCAAAAGAATGCCGAAGTTCAAGTGGGCAAAGGCATAACTGGGGTCAATGGTCAAAGCCTTCTGGTAGTAGGTGCGAGCCAAGGGAAATTCACCTCGGCTACGGCTTATAATTCCCATGTGGTTGTAGCTCACCGCACTTTCAGGATTGAGTTCAATGGCCTTTTTAAACTGTGCTTCGGCCGCCTCGGTTTTTCCTGCACGAAATTTAATCAAACCCAAATTAACATGAGGTCCAGACAATTCTGGATTCGTCACCGAGACATGTCGCAAGAGGGCCTCTGCCTTGGCCTCGTCACCGGCCTTCATCGCATCCAGGGCCTTCTGATAGTCCTGCTTTACCTTCGTATTAAGCGAACTAGGTGCACCCTTGACCGGATTTGCGGCCGCCTCACTAACCGACGTTTTACCGTCCACCGCGGTACCTTGTGGGGTTTCCTTTACACCACCACCCGTTCCACCACACGCCGTTAAAAAAGCGGTTAGGGTAATGATAAATATCGTTTTTTTATTGTACAATGCCTGCAATCAAATCACTCCTTTCAGGTTTAGCGTAACGCACAGGGTTTAATTTCTGGAGTGCGACAAAGCTCTTTTTCACCCAAGAATCATAGGTGCCACTTTTTGCCAAAGCAGCGTTTGTTTCATGTATGTCGATAGATTTTTCCTCAAACGGATAGGCTTGCTCTTCGAGCAGGATAGTATATTGCTCTAACTCATCGCTAGACAATCCTTTAGGACGCTCGGAATTCATTAAGTCCTGACTAAAATCGCTATAAATTTGCGCCAGGGAGTAATACGCGGCCGTGGTAACATTTGACACACCATAGTTCGCAACTGTGGTATAGGCCTCGACCGCCGCCTTCATAAAGCGTTTCTTAATCTTCAGGTTTTGCTTTAATGGCGCAATCAATTCAATTTCTTTATACATGTCTCGCATGGGTTCTGCTAGCACAAGGGCGGCGTTAGCGGCCAGGAATTTACTGCGGGCATTATCATTTTTATTGCCTAGCTCATCTGTCCGAACAATTTTTCTAAGTAGATCATAATATTTTTTCTCTTCCCCCGTCTGCTTATATAACACGGCAAGCTTGTTTCTAACCTCCTGTGATTCTTCCAATGGCTCTGGAAAATGTAATAAGTAGTACTGGTACATCTCGACGACTTTATCGTTGCGGCCAGCCTCTGTGTAAATTTGGGCAATTTGCCAGGCCATCGATCGTTTTTTGTCTAAATTTTTCTCGTAGTGTATAAGGTATTCGAATTCATCTGCCGCCTTTAAATCATCTTTTACCTGTAAATACGCCGTTGCAAGATTTGTGGAAACCTGTTTTTCGAGCCGGTGATTAGGGTGTTCACGACGAAATTTCAAAAAAGCGCTAATGGCCGCCTGCCATTTTTTATCGCCGAGCAATGCCGCTGCTATATCGAACTGTGCGGAAACATTGAACTGAGAGCTTGGCGCAACGACGGCCACACGATTAAATTGTACCGTCGCAGCCTTAAACTCACCACGGCTGCGTAGCTGATCACCGCGCTGATAGATTGTTGCCGCCAGTCCATCCACGATTATAGCCAACTGCTGTTTATCCTTAGTCTGTGTCTTTGCAAAATTGTATGCAGATTCCGCTTTTACATATTCGCCTAACTGTAATTTTGCTTGCGCAATAATTAGCCAAGCCGTTAATCGCATAGATTGACTAAGCTTTGATTGCAATTCTAATATAGATGAAGCCGCCAAGGCAGCTTGATCATACTTTTTCTCGGCGAACAAGTCCTCGGCTACTTTGGTTAACACAGTCGAGGCTCTTTTATCCTGAGGAAATGTCTTACCAAATCGCAAGGCGCTCGCGACAGCGGCCCTATCCCAAACTTTTTTCTCGATACCTTGTAATGATTCAGATTGCTTGCCATACGCTAATAGTGCGGCATAACCGGCCTCGGCATCCTTACCGTTTTTAACATACTGATAGGCTGATTTTTCATATTCTTTAGCCGACTCGCCATACTGCCCATTTTCGAATAGTGCTTCAGCCAACAAAAAATTTATTCTTTGTGAACGCGTGGAATATTTAAACGAACTCAAAAAGTGTTTATACCAATTCTGGGCACGCGTATAAGCCGCGTTAGTTTGTTGTTTCTGTGCCACGGAATGAAAATGTTTAGCGACTTCCTCGACATTTTTTTCCAAAATCGGCAGTAATTGTTTTCTAACAGACTCGTTTTGCTTGACCCAATAGGCTCCATTAACTTTATATCTTTTTGAAAATTCGATTTTCTCTTTTATCAATAATTTGCTAAAACCGCCGGCGATGACCGCGTCCATTGCCTTGATGTCGAACACTGGAGCTCGTGGACTATTTGGATATCGGAATGAAAATCGTTTAAAACTAGCTACCGCATCTTTTGTTCGCTCTTGACTAACATATAACTCTCCCAAAGCTAAATAGAAGCGGTATTCATAAAAGCGATGGCCATTTTTGCTAAAGTAGGTATCAATAGCCGTCGGCCCACCTAACTCGCTAAAACTTAGCGCAATGACTCGCAAAGTGTCCTGCAACAAACCCTTGTCGCTGCGAGACAAGTTTTTGTCCTCCATGTCGATTGCACTATTTTGTTCACGAATTAGGCGATCGATAATATTCAAAAAAGAATACAGCGCCTTCGAGTAGTCACCTTTTTTATATGCAGCCCAACCCCTTTTGGACATCGCTTTTTCAAAATACGAAGAAGATGGCCCTATGACCATAACTTGCGTATAGGCCATATCGGCTTCATTATATTTTTTTTGTGTGAATAACAATTCTCCACGCCTAAAATAGATTTCATCACGATTTTCTAGATCTGGATATTGTAATAATAATTGGTCTAAGGTCGCTAGCGATTTATCGACGGCACCGATTTGCTCATAGGCGTTTGACAATTGGTATAATACTTGCGAATCGATTCTCTTTCCAGTATTACTCGCCAGCTTTATGGCATCTTCATACAACTTAATCGCCTTACTGTAACTCAATCCTTTTAATTTAGCTGCGTCTACCGTGTCGAATTCTTGATTATTGGCGTTGAATTTTTCCAATCGCTTCTGATAATTTTCTTCACTTCTTTCTAACTCCAAATCGGCTAATCGTCTCAAAGCCTCAACTCGCGAACTGTCTTCTGGGGCTGAATTCATAAACTCCCAGTAACTGGCCATAGCCTTGTCACGAGCACTGTCAATCCTATCATCTTTACTAATTGTGATTTCCAAAACCTTCAGTGAACCCAGTGTATTCGTTGGTGTTGTCGTACAACCGATCAACAATTGGCCAAGAAAAGCCAAGAACAACAATAACACGATTGCCAAACTATCTGACAAATATCTATCCGAACCCTGCGACGATCCACTACGCTTAGACAGGGTCATTCACTACCCCATCGCTTTGCGGCATAGTCATAAATTTTTGCTACCGAAAATCTGGCTTGATCGAAGTATTTAACCAAGACTTTTTTACGACTATTTAATTCGTCGTAAGCCAACGTTTGCATATGATACTCTAGCTTGCTCGATGCAAGGAGCACTTCGGTTTGCAATTTGACAATGCGTTTTTTATATTCATCTCGGCGAAGTTTTGTCAGTGACTCATACGTTGTTAGGGACGCGGACCATAATTCTAATTTACCTAGCGACATGCGCAGCTGAGAATAGTTGTAGAGGGCCTCACGAAATTCAAAAGTGGTCACTAAAGGCCATAGATAATGTCCTTCCGGGGTATCTAAAACTCTTTCTACCGTAAATGCGCCTCCACCTTCTAACGAACCGTTTTCAGCACGAATAAGCCCCTCTAGAAATGTCCCGCTACTAATAGACTCAGCGGCCAGATTGATTTTTTCTATTTCTTTTTGAAAGCTGCGCATCGCTTTTTCATAGTATTGCAGCGATTGTTTATAGGCCTCCATTTTTCCAAGCGCATAGGGAACCCCCATCATTGCTTGTTGTACGGCAGCATCACTAGGATCTCGTTTCGATAACTCCAGCCAAGATATCAAGGATTGTCGGTAATCTTGCTGCGATGAATGAACTCTGCCAAGCACAAACAAGGCTTGATTCGCACTACGGCCAGTCAACAACATACGATTCAAGAATTTTTCTGATTGCGCATAGTTACCTTCGTTTAAAAAACCGTAACCCAGGGTCAAATTTGCTTTATCGCTTAAATTTTGAAACTCTTTATTCGAGCTATAGTCCGCACCGAGTTCAGCTAATAATTTTATGCTGTCGTCTCTCTGCCCATTCTTATACTGTGCAATAGCCATATTGTATTTAGCATAACCACTCCAGTCGGAAAGATTGCTGACCTGATCAAAAATAGCCACGGCTTCGTTATACCGCTTTAATTTAAGTAATATAATACCTTCTAATGCTTGTTTTTCAGCTTTTAATCCAACACCGATAGAATCTCCGATTTGAGAAATTGAAAATTTCGCATCTTCTAAATGGCCGCGCTGATATTGTGTTTTGCCGAGATAAAACCATGCCTGATCTTTAATATCAGCAGGTTGATTTTGATCTAAAAAAGTCTTAAATAGTCGTTCCGCCTCTCCGTGAAACCCATAGGATAGATAAATCCCACCCAATACTAATGCGGCACGTTCAGGCTGCTTAATTCGGCGTTGCTTCTGAGCAGATTGTAGTCGGGTGATGGCGGCAAAGTGATTGCCCTGGTATGAGTCGAATAAAGCATCCTTAAGATTGGGATCCTGTAAGCCTGACCAAACTATATCGGAGCCTGCTTGAGCGGAAGTACTTAGAATACCGTGCAGCATAGATATCAGCAGATACTTTTTAATTTTTGGGCAGATAACAATCATAGAGTTCATTTTAAGTTGCAAGGCGTACAAACCCTTCCAGCCGGTTACGCTCATTCCTTCATTTCCATTCTTTGACTGTAAGGATGGGAAAACTGTTCGATTGTTCGGAGCTCACGACTAGCTCAATAACGATGCGACCCTCGCCCGAAACAAAATCGTGTTTCACCTCACGATGATAGTCCGGATCCCTTGGAATTCGACCCGCCATAGTCGCTGTCATATGGTGAGTGCCGGCAGGTAATAGCGCAAGATAGAGTCGATGGCCACCGCCCATTTTTAAGGCCTTAACATCAGCGGGTGTATAGTTGTATGCAGCGACAGTATGATTGTCAATCTTCAATTCTACATAGTCTAGTGAAAATAGCCGCGAGGGTTTCATGGTTACCATGACTAACAGCTGATGTTTGGCAGGGGTGTTTTGCTCTTCCTCGAGGACTGCAAGATCACTGCTTAAATTAAGGATATCCTTAAGTAAGCGTTCTGTTTCGTCATCTAACTGCCTAGAGTTTGGTGAATTCACTGGCGACTTATTAGCTGCGATGGGCGTACTTTGCGAACGGGCGACTTTATCGATATCCGCGTAGAGATCAGCCATCGATATATAAAAAGCGAAAAAACTCACTACCACGGTTATTTTTTTATAACGACTTCGCACGTCTAGTACCCTTCACCCTATTTAGTGCCCATCCATAAACGGTCTATTTCTCCAATCTCATCGTTGCATCGATCTTGCAGAAATATCCTCGTTAATGGACTGGCACTACTTAAAAATGTCACCTTAGCGACACTCACTTTAGCATTGCCACAAAATCAGGGTCAATTTGAAACCGAAATAAACTGCGATAATCTTTGCAAACGCATATATTTGCCTTTGAAACCCCCTCTACCGGCATTAAGTCTGCGTAGGACCAGTAAATCGGCGTACTTTATTTATAGATCAATAAAATATTGCTATGATCATACTTTCAACAGTTAGTAACCCTACGCTAGCTTGAATCTGATCCATCATTGAATGACAAAAATCTATACAAGTTATTGATGTATCTAGTAAATCTGAAAATACGAAGCGCTCGCGCTGGCACAAGCATTTACGCTACCACGTGTTAGGAGATGATCGAAAACTTATTTTCAGCATTATAAACAATACGTTGCATGTATTTACCACAGCCAAATTTCATTATTTTAGATTGCACGTATTTTTGTAAATTTTCACGTACAAACGCTACACAATGATGATACATTGTAAGCACATACCCGCTAAGGAGGGGTGCACAAATACAAATTACTATGGCAATAGGCAAGCTCGCAGCAAGGTTACCCAGGCACCAATCAAGGTGTATAACTATAATAATATCAATAATATACACCATTAGAACCGCACCTAAAAAACAAAACTCAACTATTTTCCGCGGCTGGGCAAAAACATCGTATGATACAATATACACGCTTCGTACGAGTGATTAGTCTACTACGTAGATATACGACAAGAATATACAGTATCCAATATATGATTAATTTTCGGTTTACGAATTCTAGGTTCTCAAACTCACGTTTTTCAAGATAAGACGCATTGTGAATCCGTTACGACATAATTCGTTTAAAAAAATTGTCTATATGACGGCAACGGTTATCATTAGCCTGTTGCTCATCTCTGCAATTGTTAATCTATTATTGGTTCGCTCCCATTACCAAAACTATGAGAATGAACAAATCCGGGAGCAGTTAGAGAACAAGGCGTTAATCCTTGGCAAACAACTACGTTTATACAAACAAGTCATTGCAAACGTCGCCTCAGAAACCAGTACTCGCGATTTTTTGATTTTTTCCGATTCCGTTGGTGCGCATACCTGGGCGCTGCAAATGCGGAAATATCTGCCACAATCCATCGGTGTGGCATTGCTTTCCACTAATGGCACGGTACTCGGTGATCCTGTTACCCTCCGACTCGGACCACAGTGTCTAACAGACCTAACCCGCCTGACACAAGACGAAGAAATCGCCCACCCACCCATACACCGTGGTATCCCAGAGC